>NZ_SCMM01000018.1:0-82275 GCF_005503345.1 Ramlibacter sp. 2FC | reverse complement strand
GTGGTGCCGGGGGCGGGCATGGGCGTGTGGGCGGCGCCGTCCAGCAGCACCTGCAGCCGGCTGCGCGCGCGCGACAGGCGGGACATCACGGTGCCGACCGGCACGCCGCAGATGCGGGCGACCTCGGCGTAGGACAGGTCCTCGAGCGTGACCATGAGCAGCACCGCGCGCTGCTCGGGCGGCAGGCGCATCAGGCAGCGCTGCAGGTCCAGGGTCAGGTCCAGCGGCATTTCTGGCGCCACGGGCTCGGGCACATCGGCTGTCGCCGCGTCCGCGGCGTGGCGCATCTGGTGGCGCCACTGGCTGATGAACAGGTTGTGCATCAGCGTGAACAGCCAGGCCCTCAGGTCGCTGCCCACGCGCCACAGGCGCCACTTGCTGCAGGCGCGCTCCAGCGTGTCCTGCACCAGGTCGTCGGCCGCCCAGGCGTCGCCGGTCAGCGCGCGGGCGTAACGCCGCAGACCGGGGATCTGGTCGATCAGCTCGTGCTGGGTGGCCATGGGGCGTGGGGCTCTGGGAGCTCAGGGCCGCGCCAGGCGCCAGAGGTTGCTGAAGCCGTCGCCGGTACGGTCGCCGGGCTTGGCGTCCTTGCTCCAGTAGTACAGGGGCTTGCCCTTGGCAGCCCATTGCTTCTTGCCGTCGTCGCGCGTGACCACGCTGTAGTCGCCCATGGGCTTGGCGTCCTCGGCCGCCATCAGCGGCGGCCAGTTGGTGGCGCAGGGGCCGTTGCAGGCGGACTTGCCGCTGCCCTGGGCGTCGCGGTCGAAGGTGTAGAGCGTCATGCCGTTGGGGCCGACCAGCACGCCGTCGGCGAGCTTGGCGGGGGCTGGCGTGGACATGGAGGCGCAGGCGCCCAGCAGGAGGGCGGTGCTCAGGACGGCGATGGCGGCGAGTTTCATGGAGGTCTCCGGACGGTGGGTGGATGGAACGCAGAGCCTGTCTGCAACCCCATGAACGCCACCCGCCGCGACTTTATTCCATGCCCGCAGAGAAATCAGCGCTGGCGCGACTTCATGGCGCGCTCGACCTCGCGCTTGCCCTCGCGGTCCTTGATGGTGTCGCGCTTGTCGTGCTCGGCCTTGCCCTTGGCCAGGGCGATCTCGCATTTGACGCGGCCGTTCTTCCAGTGCAGGTTGATCGGCACCAGGGTGTAGCCCTTTTGCTCGACCTTGCCGACCAGGCGCCGGATATCGTCCTTCTTCAGCAGCAGCTTGCGCGTGCGCGCCGCCTCCGGGTTGACATGGGTCGAGGCGGTCCTGAGCGGGTTGATCAGGCAGCCGATCACGAACAGCTCGCCTTCGCGTATCACCACGTAGCCGTCGGTCAGCTGCACCTTGCCCTCGCGCAGGGCCTTGACCTCCCAGCCCTGCAGCACCATGCCGGCCTCGTGCCGCTCCTCGAAGAAATAATTGAAGGCGGCCTTCTTGTTCTCGGCGATGACGGGGTTCTTGACGGAGGAGGCTGGTTTTTTGGCCATGAAAGGGTTTGGGCGACGGCGGCGGTCGAAGAGGAGGACAAACTTACAATCCGCGTCGAACCTGCCATTCTATGAAAAACGTCCTCAAGTCCGTCCTGATCTGGTACAGCCCCGAAGAAATGTTTGCCCTGGTGACCGATGTGGCGCGTTACCCCGAGTTCCTGCCCTGGTGCGACCATGGCCTGGTGCTGGAGCAGGACGAGGGTGGCATGGTGGCCGAGGTCGGCATCAGCTTCAGCGGCATCCGCCAGGTCTTCACCACGCGCAACGACCATGTGGCTGGCCGGCAGGTGCGCATGAGGCTGGTCAGGGGGCCGTTCTCCCGGCTGGAGGGCGGCTGGAGCTTCTCGCCGCTGGGCGACGAGGGGCAGCGCGCCTGTCGGGTCGAGTTGCGCCTGGACTACGGCTTCACCAACAAGGCGTTGGGCACGGTGGTCGGGCCGGTGTTCGACAAGATCGCGGCCAACCTGGTGGACGCCTTCGTCAAGCGCGCCGAGCAGGTCTACGGCTGATGCGTATCTGCGTCACGGTCGCATACTCGCCCGGGCCGCGCGAGGTCTGCGAGCTGGCCCTGGACCTGCCCGAGGGCAGCACGGTGGAACAGGCGCTGCAGGCCAGCGGGCTGCTGCAGCGCTTTCCCGAACTCGATCCGGCGCAGCAGGGTGTGGGCGTGTGGGGGCGCAAGGCGGGCCTGGGGCAGGTACTGCGCGACCAGGACCGCGTGGAAATCTATCGCCTGCTCAAGGTCGATCCCAAGCTGGCCAGGCGCGAGCGCTTCCAGAAACAGGGCGCCCGCGCCACGGGCCTGTTTGCCAAGCGCCGCCCCGGCGCCAAGCCAGGCTATTGAGCCGGCGGGGCCTCTGGCGCCATGCCGGCGAGCAAGCCGCCGTAGGCCTTGGGCAGGGGAGGGGCGTAATCGCCGAGCTTGCTCGTGCCCAGGCCCGCCCGCACCAGGGCCTCGGCCATCGCCGTGGCGGCCGCCACGCCGTCGATGACGGGCACGCCGAGCGCCTGGGTGAGGCGCTGGCACAGGTCGGCCATGCCGGCGCAGCCCAGCACGATGGCGCCGCAGCGGTCCTCGCGCAGCGCACGCTGGCATTCGTCCAGAATTTTTGTATACGAATCGCTGGCGGGGTTTTCCAGCTCTAGCACCGGAATCTCGCAGGCGCGCACCTTGCGGCAATGCGACTGCATGCCGTACTTGACGACCAGGTGCTCGGCAATCACCACCGTGCGTTCCAACGTGGTCACGACCGAGAAGCCGGTGGCGAGGAAGCTGGCGGCGCGCATCGCGGCCTCGGCAATGCCGAGCACGGGCCCGCGCGCGATCTCCCGGGCCGCGTCGAGGCCGGGGTCGCCGAAACAGGCGATCACGTAGGCGTCCACGCCCTCGCGCTCGCCTTTCCTGATCTCGTCCATCAGACCCATGCAGGCCATGACCTCGTCGTAATGCCCCTCGATCGAGGCCGGGCCGTGGGCCGGGCTCACAGCCTCGATCTGTACCCCGGGGCCGGCCACGGCCTGCGCCGCCTGGCCGATGGTGTGGGTCATGCTCCAGGTGGTGTTGGGATTGATGACCTTGATGCGCATGAGAGGTTCTCCGTGAGGCTGAGCAGGTTCACCGGGATGGGGCGCCGAGCCCCGACATGGGGAAATCCCGCAGGATTGCATGCACTATATTGGTTATATTGTATTCAATCAGCATGATGTTTAGTGTTCCATATGGCAATTTCTTTGCCGGAACTCCTGGCCTGTTAATTGCATACGATTTTTGCTCACCCTTCAACCCGGGCTGCCATGCCCTCTGTTCCAACCGAGAAAGGACAAGCGATGAACAAGCGACTCTCCCTGCGCCTCGGCCTGCTGGCCGCGGCGGCGCCCCTGGCGCTGGCCCTGCTTCCTGCGCATGCGCAGGAGGTGCTGAAGATAGGCGTCAACGGCGTGATGTCGGGCGAGGCGGCATCCTGGGGCCTGGTCAACAAGTACTGCGCCGAGACCACGGCCGACATGTACAACGCCAAGGGCGGGGTCGAGATCGGCGGCAAGAAGTACAAGCTCCAGATCGTCGCGCTGGACGACAAGAACGACCCCAAGATCTCGGTCACCAACGCCGAGAAGCTGACCAGCGAAGGCATCAAGTACATCATCGGCCCCAACATCGACACCACGGCCCTGGCGGTCAAGCCGGTGATGGAGCGCGCCAAGGCCATGAACTTCCCCTACGCCTTTGCCAAGGAGCTGTACAAGGCGCCGGCCAGCGCCTCGGTGCTGGGCATGGTGGCGAGCTACCAGGTCGGCCCCATCATGTACGACTACCTCAAGACCAAGAAGGGGGTCAAGTCCGTCGCCTTCCTGGCGCGCAACGAGTCCGACGCCAAGAACCAGCAGAGCGAGGGCGTGGAAGCCGCCAAGAAGCTGGGGCTGAACGTGGTCGCGGCCAGCGAGAGCTATGAGCCCGGCACCAAGGACTTCATGCCGGTGATGACCAAGATCATCAAGACCAAGCCCGACGCGATCGTGCTGTCAGGGGTCGCGCCTGCCGACGCGCCGCTGCTCAACAAGGCGGCGCGCGACCTCGGCTTCAAGGGCTCGATCTCCACCGAGACCGCGCAGGACTCGAAGATCCTGGCCCAGGTCGCAGGCCCCAAGGCCAACGGCTTCATGAGCGTGGGCGGGGCCTCGACGCCCGAGATCCAGTCCGACTACATGAAGGCCTTCGTCGAGGCCTACAAGAAGCGCGTGGGCGAGTGGAACGACGAGGCCGGCACCAAGGTCTACGCGCTCGAGCTGATCCTGGCCGTGCTCAAGAAGAACCCCAAGGCCCTGGGCGACGTCGAGGTCTTCAAGAAGGAGATGGCCAGCTTCTCCATGACCAACCCCTTCGTCAAAGACGGAAAGACCAAGCTCGAGTTCACCGGCAACGCCGACTTCGGCCGCCGCAGCCAGGTCGGCGTGCCGCTGGTGGTCAACGAGTTCCAGGACAAGGACTTCAAGACCCTGTTCGTCGGCACGATCAAGAACTGAGGGCGGGCCGGGGCCAGCGCGTGCTGATCCCGGCCAGGCCTCGCCTTGCCAAGGAGTTTCCATGCTGCAGGTGCTGATCAACGGTGCCGTCCTGGGCGCCGTCTACGCCCTCATCGCCCTGGGTCTGACCATGGTGTTCAGCATCATGCGCGTGGTCAACTTCGCCCACGGCCAGATGTACATGCTGGGCGGCTTCGTCGTCTACTACCTCTATGGCCAGTACGAATGGCCGTTCTACCTGGCGCTGCCCGCGGCCGCCCTGGTGCT
Source organism: Ramlibacter sp. 2FC (assembly GCF_005503345.1). Classification (NCBI taxonomy): domain Bacteria; kingdom Pseudomonadati; phylum Pseudomonadota; class Betaproteobacteria; order Burkholderiales; family Comamonadaceae; genus Ramlibacter; species Ramlibacter sp. 2FC. Next base: position 77,507 of record NZ_SCMM01000018.1, on the reverse strand, counting down.
GGCCGCCATCGGCGTGGCCTTCAACCGCTTTTTCTTCCAGCCCGTTCTGGCCAGCGCGACGCGCGAGGAGAACTCCATGCTGATGGCGGTGGGCACGGCGCTGCTGCTCGAGAACCTCGCGCTCACACTGTTCGGCGAGAAGCAGCGCGGCGTGCCCTCGGTGGTCGACGGCGCCTTCATCTTCGGCGAGGTGGCCGAGGGCGGTGCCATCCTCACCCATCCCAACGCCTTTGTCGCGCTGCTGTCGGCCGTGGCCATCTGCGGCCTGCTGGCCTTCGTGCAGTACACCCGGCCCGGCCGGGCCCTGCGCGCGGTGGCGCAGGACCGCGAGGCCGCGCGCCTGCAGGGCGTGAACGTCAAGGCCACGACCACCCTGGGCTTTGCGATCGGCGCCGGCCTGGCCGGCCTGGCCGGCGGCCTGCTTGTCACGATCTACGGCGTCAACGCCGGGGTCGGCACCAACATCTCGACCAAGGCCTTCATCATGATCATGGTCGGCGGCGCGGGTGTGACCAAGGGCGCCATCGTCGGCGGCCTGATGCTGGGCTTCGCCGAGGCCATCGGCTACGACCTGCTGCCCGGCAGCGTGACCTACCTGATGATCTTCGTCGCGATGATCGTCTTCCTGATCTTCAAGCCGAACGGCCTGTTCGGCAAGCCCTGGGGCTGAGCCATGAACCCGCTGATGAAAAGAGACCTGTACGTGGCCGCCGCGCTGCTGGCCGTCATGCTGGTGCTGCCGATCTTCATCGGGCACTCGCGCTACATGCTGTCGGTGCTGATGAACTGCGCCGGGCTGTCGCTGGTGGCCTTCGGCGTCTGGCTGACCTTTACCATCGGCCGCATCAACATCTGCCAGGCCGGCTTCGCGCTGATCGGCGGCTACACCACGGCCATCCTGCTGTCGCGCTACGGCTTCAGCTTCTGGGTCGCGCTGCCGCTGTCGGCTCTGGTGTCGGCGGTCGTGGGGGCGCTGATCGGCAGCTTCATCCTCAAGCTGCGCGGCATCTATTTCTCTATGCTGACGATCTCGCTGACCGAGGCGATCCGCCTGGCCTTCCTCAACGGCGGCGACTTCACCCAGGGCTCGCGCGGTATCACGGGCCTGCCCCAGCCGTTTGCCGGCGATTCGCCGCTGCCCATGTACTACCTGGCGCTCGCGCTGCTGGCCCTGGGCCTGCTGGTGACCTGGCGCGTGCACTACTCGCGCCTGGGCCGCATCTTCCGCGCCATGCGCCTGAACGAGGACCTGGCCGAGAGCTTCGGCACCAACGTCTGGCGCTACCGCGTGGTGGCCTTCGCGATCGCCTGCGCCCTGGGCGGGCTGGGCGGCAGCTATTTCGTGGTGTTCACGCAAAGCATCTACCCGCAGAGCTTCACCGTGGAGCACAGCATCTACTACATGCTTTACTGCTTCCTGGGCGGGCTGGAGTTCGTCAGCGGGGCCATGGTCGGCGCCTTCGTGCTGACCATCTTGTTCGAGTTGCTGAGCCAGTTCCAGCAGTACCAGACCCTGGTCTACGGCGTGCTCATGATCAGCGTGATCCTGCTGCTGCCCAATGGCCTGATGGCCCTGCGCGCCGGCCGCGAGGGCGGCGCCACGCCGCGGCGCCCGGGTGGGGCCGTCCCGTCCACCGCCGCATCCACAGGGAGTTCGTCGTGAGCAGCGCCATCCTGGAAGCACGCCAGATCAGCAAGCGCTTCGGCGGCCTGGTCGCCAACGAGGACGTGAGCCTGGTTCTGGCCGGCGAGCCGGGCCAGGTGGTCTCGGTGATCGGGCCTAACGGCGCCGGCAAGAGCACCTTCTTCAAGATGCTGTCGGGTTTCCTGCGCCCCAGCAGCGGCCAGGTCCTGCTGCACGGCCAGGACATCACGGGCATGCCGCCGCACCGCATCGCGCGGCTGGGCCTGGTGCGCACCTTCCAGGAGACGACCATCTTTCCGGACCTTACGGCCATGGAGCATGTCTCCCTGGCGCACCAGCTGCACCGCGAGGCCGGCGACCTAGCGGTGGTGCTGGGCCTGCCGCGGGCGCGCGAGGACGAAGCTCGCCTGGCCACCAGCGCGGCCGACATCCTCGAGCTCATGGAGCTGTCGGCCGTGGCCGACGTGGCGGCGCGCCACCTGCCCCAGGGGCTGCTGCGCCTGCTGGGCATCGCCATGGGGCTGGCGGCGCGGCCCCAGGTGCTGCTGCTCGACGAGCCCTACGCGGGCCTCAACCCGGAGGAGACCAACCGGGCCGTCGCGATCACGCGCAAGATCGCGGCCTCGGGTGTGTCCATCCTGCTGGTCGAGCATGACATGAAGGCGGTGATGGCGATCTCCGACCGCATCCATGTCCTCTACTTCGGCAAGAAGATTGCCGAGGGCACGCCCGAGGAGATCCGCAACAACCCCCAAGTCATCGAAGCCTATCTGGGCCAGGAAGACAAGGAGCTCGGACTGTGAACGAGACCCCGCATTTGGAATTGCAGGACGTGTCGCTGCGCTACGGCGAGATCCGCGCGCTCGAGCAGGTGTCGCTGCGCGTGGGCCGGGGCCAGATCGTGGCCCTGATCGGGGCCAACGGCGCGGGCAAGTCCTCGGCCCTGCGCGCGATCACGGGCCTGCGCCAGGTCGCCGAGGGTGAAGTCCGGCTCGAGGGCCGGCCCACCAACAGCGCGGAGCGGCTCGAGCCCGCGCACGAGCTGGTCGGGCAGGGCGTGGCCATGGTGCCCGAGGGGCGCCATGTGTTTCCCTACATGAGCATCAAGGACAACCTGCTGATGGGGGCCTACACGCGTCGCGACAAGGCGGGCATCGCCGAGGACCTGGAGCGCGTCTGCGAGCGCTTTCCCAGGCTCAAGGAGCGCTTTCAGCAGCAGGGCTCCAGCCTGTCGGGCGGCGAGCAGCAGATGGTGGCCATCGGCCGCGCGCTGATGGCGCGTCCCAGGCTGCTGCTGCTCGACGAGCCCTCACTGGGCATCGCGCCCCAGGTGATCCGCCTGATCGGGCGCAGCCTGCTCGAGATCAACCGCAACGACGGCATCACCGTGGTCCTGGTCGAGCAGAACAGCCGCATGGCCCTGGCCCTGTCGTCCTACGCCTATGTGCTCGAGAACGGCCGCGTCGCGCTGCAGGGGCCGTCGCGCGAGTTGATGGACAACGAGCATGTCAAGCGGCTCTACCTCGGCGGCTAAACTCGGCGCCGTGACGACCCAATATTCCACCCAGGACATCTACCAGCGGGTGTACGCCGCCATCAGCGAGCGCAAGCTGCTGCCCGGCACCAAGCTCAGCGAGGAGCGCCTGGCCGCGGCTTTCCACGTCAGCCGTACGCGCATCCGCGAAGTGCTGTTCCGGCTCAGCCAGGAACTCATCGTCGAGCTGCACCCCAACCGCGGCGCCTTCATCACCAGCCCTACGCGCGAGGACATGCAGCAGGTGTTCCAGGTCCGTCGAGCCCTGGAGCGCGGCATCGTGACCGACCTGTGCGAGAGTGTCTCGGCCGAGGCCATCCAGGCGCTGCAGCGCCACCTGGAGCTGGAGGCCCAGGCGCGCGAGCGCGGCGACCGGGCTGCCCTGGCCCAGCTGACCGGCGAGTTTCACCTTCGCCTGGCCGAGGCCACCGGCAACCGCCTGTTCGCCGACAACCTGCGCCGCCTGGTCGCGCTGACCGGGCTCATCATCACCCAGTACGGGGCCGCCGACAGCTCGGCCTGCGCGGGACACGAGCACACCGGCATCGTACGCGCGATCCAAGAGGGCAGAGCGGAAGACGCGGCGCAACAGATGCAGGCCCACCTGCGGCATGTGGAGGACAGCATCAAGACGCCGCACGAGCCGGGCGGCGAGATCGATTTCGCCCAGATCTTCGGGCTCAAGGGCCCGGCGCCCAGGGGCTGAGCCCGTTCTAGCGGCAGTCCCTGTCCAGGATGGGTTGCAGGCGCTTGTATTCGGCCGCGCGCGCAGCCTCGTCCATGTATTCGCGCTCGCCCTGCTCGTTGCTGCGCGCCAGGCGCACGCCCGAGTCCAGCGCCTCCTTGGCCTTGCGGGCGCGCGCGCAGTTCTCGGCGCGTGCCGCGGCCTGGCGCTCCTCCTCCGCCTTCTTCTTCGCCGCCTCGGCGGCTTCGCCCTGCTGCTTCTTCTCCTCGAGCCCCTTGTCCTGGCCGGACGGCCTGGGCGCGCTGGCCGCGGGCGCCGGCGTCGCCGCCAAGGGCGGCGGCTGGCCGCCCGGCTGGCTCAGGATGTTCCTGGCCGGCGTGCCCGCAGGCGGCGGCTGGTCGCTGAAGACCCGGCGGCCGCTTTGGTCTATCCACTGCCATTGCGCGGACGCGGCCAAGGGCAAAGCCAAGGCCAGTCCGAGCACCCACGCAAGCTTGGTCGTCGTCATGGCCGCAGTGTAGCCGCGCGCCAGGTCCGGAGGGTCGGCAGGCCGCGCCGGGCCTGGGCCTGCGGGGGCGGGGCGGGGTGGTGAAGGCGGGTACAATCCTTTTTTTGGAGCTTTCACATGCGCCTTCTCGGTAAAGCGCTCACCTTCGACGATGTGTTGCTGGTGCCCGCGTTCTCCCAGGTCCTGCCCAAGGACACCTCTCTTGCCACCCGGTTCACCCGCAACATCACCCTGAACCTGCCGCTGGTCTCCGCGGCGATGGACACGGTGACCGAGGCCCGCCTTGCGATCGCGATTGCCCAGGAAGGCGGCATCGGCATCGTGCACAAGAACCTGAGCGCGCAGGAGCAGGCCGCGCATGTGGCCAAGGTCAAGCGCTACGAGTCGGGCGTGCTGCGCGACCCCGTGGTGATCACCCCCGAGCACACGGTGCTGCAGGTCATGCAGTTGTCCGAGCAGCTCGGCGTCTCGGGTTTCCCGGTCTGCGACGGCGGCAAGGTGGTCGGCATCGTGACCGCGCGCGACCTGCGCTTCGAGACCCGCTACGACGTTCAGGTCAGCCAGATCATGACCCCGCGCGAGAAGCTCGTGACGGTGAAGGAGGGCGCCAGCGCAGCGGAAGCCAAGGCCCTGCTCAACAAGCACAAGCTCGAGCGCCTGCTGGTCGTCAACGACGCCTTCGAGCTCAAGGGCCTGATCACCGTCAAGGACATCACCAAGCAGACCAGCTTCCCCAACGCCGCACGCGACGCGGCCGGCCGCCTGCGCGTGGGTGCGGCGGTGGGCGTGGGTGAGGGCACCGAGGAGCGCGTCGAGGCGCTGGTCAAGGCCGGCGTCGACGCCATCGTGGTCGACACCGCGCATGGCCACAGCAAGGGCGTGATCGATCGCGTGCGCTGGGTCAAGCAGAACTACCCCCAGGTCGAGGTGATCGGCGGCAACATCGCCACCGGTGCGGCGGCACGGGCGCTGGCCGAGGCCGGTGCCGACGCCGTGAAGGTCGGCATCGGCCCCGGCTCGATCTGCACCACCCGCATCGTCGCCGGCGTGGGCGTGCCCCAGATCATGGCCATCGACAGCGTGGCTAGCGCGCTCAAGGGCTCGGGCGTGCCCCTGATCGCCGACGGCGGCATCCGCTTCAGCGGTGACATCGCCAAGGCGCTGGCTGCGGGCGCCTCCACCGTGATGATGGGTGGCATGTTCGCTGGCACCGAAGAGGCGCCGGGCGAGGTCATCCTGTTCCAGGGCCGCAGCTACAAGAGCTACCGCGGCATGGGCAGCATAGGCGCCATGCAGCAGGGCAGCGCCGACCGTTACTTCCAGGAAGCGACGACCGGCAACCCGAACGCCGACAAGCTGGTCCCCGAGGGCATCGAGGGTCGCGTGCCCTATAAGGGCTCGATGGTATCCATCGTCTTCCAGATGGCCGGCGGCGTGCGCGCCGCCATGGGCTACTGCGGCTGTGCCACGATCGCCGACATGCACGAGCGCGCCGAGTTCGTCGAGATCACGACGGCGGGCATACGCGAAAGCCATGTGCACGACGTGCAGATCACCAAGGAAGCGCCCAACTACCGGGCCGACTGAAGCGCGCTTCCCATGCGGGGCTGCCGGGCGGCGGCCCTTTTTGTTTCCCTTGCCTTCTTGCCTGCCATGCAGCACTCCAAGATCCTCATCCTCGATTTCGGCTCTCAGGTCACCCAGCTGATCGCGCGGCGCGTGCGCGAGGCGCATGTGTACTGCGAGGTCCATCCCTGCGACGTGAGCGACGACTGGCTGCGCGCCTGGGCGGCGGACGGACAGCTCAAGGGCGTGATCCTGTCGGGCAGCCATGCCAGCGTCTACGAGGACAGCACCGACCAGGCGCCGCAGGCGGTGTTCGAGCTCGGCGTGCCGGTGCTGGGCATCTGCTACGGCATGCAGACCATGGCCCAGCAGCTCGGCGGCAAGGTCGAGGGCGGCCACAAGCGCGAGTTCGGCTACGCCGAGGTGCGTGCGCGCGGCCACACGGCGCTTCTCAAGGACATCGCCGACTTCACCACGCCTGAGGGCCACGGCATGCTCAAGGTCTGGATGAGCCACGGCGACAAGGTCACCGAGCTGCCGCCGGGCTTCAAGCTCATGGCCTCCACCGACAGCTGCCCGATCGCCGGCATGGCCGACGAGGCGCGCCGCTTCTACGCCGTGCAGTTCCACCCCGAGGTCACGCACACCGTGCAGGGCCGCGCCATGCTGGAGCGCTTCGTGCTCGAGATCTGCGCTGCCACGCCGGACTGGGTGATGCGCGACCATGTGGCCGAGGCGGTGGAGAAGATCCGCGCCCAGGTCGGCGACGAGGAGGTGATTCTGGGCCTGTCGGGCGGTGTCGACTCCTCGGTCGCTGCCGCGCTGATCCACCGCGCCATCGGCGACCAGCTGACCTGCGTCTTCGTCGACCATGGCCTGCTGCGCCTGAACGAGGGCGACATGGTGATGGACATGTTCGCCGGCAAGCTGCACGCCAAGGTGATCCGCGTCGACGCCAGCGAGCTGTTCCTGGGCGAGCTGGCCGGCGTCAGCGACCCCGAGCAAAAGCGCAAGATCATCGGCCGCCTGTTCGTCGACGTGTTCAAGGCCGAGGCGGCCAAGCTCAAGGCCAGCGGGACAGGGCGCAAGGGTGCGAGTTTTCTTGCCCAGGGCACGATCTACCCCGACGTCATCGAATCCGGCGGCGGCAAAGCCAAGAAGGCCGTCACCATCAAGAGCCACCACAACGTGGGCGGCCTGCCCGAGCAGCTCGGGCTCAAACTGCTGGAGCCGCTGCGCGACCTGTTCAAGGACGAGGTGCGCGAGCTCGGCGTGGCCCTGGGCCTGCCGCACGACATGGTCTACCGCCATCCTTTCCCGGGCCCGGGCCTGGGCGTGCGCATCCTGGGCGAGGTGAAAAAGGAATACGCCGACCTGCTGCGCCGCGCCGACGCGATCTTCATCGAGGAGCTGCGCTCCACCGTCGAGCCCAACTCCGGCAAGACCTGGTACGAGCTGACCAGCCAGGCCTTCACCGTGTTCCTGCCGGTCAAGAGCGTGGGCGTGATGGGCGATGGCCGCACCTACGACTACGTGGTGGCCCTGCGCGCCGTGCAGACCAGCGACTTCATGACCGCCGACTGGGCCGAATTGCCCTACGCCCTGCTCAAGAAGGTCTCCGGGCGCATCATCAACGAGGTCCGCGGCATCAACCGCGTGACCTACGACGTCTCGAGCAAGCCGCCGGCGACCATCGAGTGGGAATGAGCGTCCCGCGCTGACGCCGGCCTAGCCCCGGAACCCTGTTCCGGACATGGAGGCACCGTGCTGTACCGCGACCGCCTGGAAGCCGGCCATCTGCTGGCCCGTGCCCTGCACAAGTACCAGGGGCAGTCGCCCCTGGTCCTCGCCATCCCGCGCGGCGCCGTACCCATGGGCCGGCTGCTCGCGAGTGAGCTGGGAGGGGAGCTCGACGTCGTGATGGTGCGCAAGATAGGTGCGCCCTACCAGCCGGAGTACGCGCTCGGCGCGGTGGACGAGAGCGGCTGGATGTACCGCAACCCCTGGGCCGGCAACGACCCGGCCACGCTCGAATACATGGAGACCGAGCGCGCAGCGCAGCTCGAGCTCATGCGCCGCCGGCGCGAACTCTATACGCCGGGACGCGCGCCCATCGACCCCCAGGGGCGCATCGTCATCGTGGTCGACGATGGCCTCGCCACCGGCTCGACCATGATCGCGGCCCTGCACGCGTTGCGCGGCCGGCATCCCGCAAAGCTGATCTGCGCCGTCCCGGTGGCCCCACCCGACGTGCTGAGCAAGATCGGCGCCCTGGCCGACGAGGTGCTGTGCCTGCAGACCCCGGTGGATTTTCACGCCGTGGGCCAGTTCTACGCGCGCTTCGACCAGGTCGAGGACGAGCAGGTGGTCGAGGCGCTGCGCAGCCCGACCGCGTCCCCACCGGCGTCCGCCGAGGGCGCAGCGCCCTCCGCCCTGAAGGCCGGCGCCGTGCGCATGGCGCTGGCCGACGTGGTGCTCGAGGGCGAGCTGCACCCGGGCGACGGGCGGCGGCTGGTGGTCTTCGCCCATGGCAGCGGCAGCAGCCGCCACAGCCCGCGCAACCGCTACGTGGCTCAGGTGCTCAACCGGGCCGGTATCGGTACCCTGCTGTTCGACATGCTGACGCTAGAAGAGGATAGCGACTACGAGCGGCGCTTCGACATCGAGCTGCTCACGCAGCGCCTGCTGGGCGTGGTGGCTTGGCTGCGCCAGCGCGCACCCGGCTTGTCGATAGCCCTGTTCGGCGCCAGCACCGGCGCCGCCGCCGCGCTGCAGGTGGCGGCGCAGCTGCGCCCGCCGGTGGACGCGGTGGTCTCGCGCGGCGGCCGGCCCGACCTGGCCGGCGTTGCCGCACTGCGGCGCGTCAAATGCCCGACGCTGCTGATCGTGGGCAGCCTCGACACCGAGGTGCTGGCCCTGAACCGCGAGGCACTGGCCAAGCTCGGGTCGGTCGGCGAGCTGGTCGAGATCCCCGGCGCTACCCATTTGTTCGAGGAGGCCGGGACGCTGGAGCAGGTGGCCGACATCGCCTGCGGCTGGCTGGGCCGGCAGCTGAGCGCCGCCGCCAGGCCGTCTTGACGCGGGCGCGCGCCCGAGCGCCGCTTTGGTAGCATCGCGCGCATGGTTTCCGTCCCGTCGTCCCTGTTCCCACCTCGGCGCCAGCCCGCAGGGCAGGGCGCCCACGCATGCTGACGACCGACGCCGATGAGCGCTGGATGCAGCTCGCCCTGGCCGAGGCCCAGGCTGCGGCCGCGGCCGGCGAGGTGCCGGTCGGCGCGGTGGTGGTGCGCGACGGCACGCTCGTCGCCACCGGCCGCAACGCACCGATCGACCACCGCGATCCCACGGCCCATGCCGAGATCGCCGCGCTGCGCGCAGCGGCGCAGAAGCTGGGCAACTACAGGCTCGACGGCTGCGACCTCTACGTCACGCTCGAGCCCTGCGCCATGTGCTGCGGGGCCATGCTGCATGCGCGCCTGGCGCGCGTGGTGTTCGGCGCGTCCGATCCCAAGACCGGGGCGGCCGGCTCGGTGCTGAACCTGTTCGCCCTGCCGCAGCTCAACCACCAGACCGCGCTGCGCGGCGGGGTGCTGGCCGAGGCCTGCGGCGCGCCGCTGAAGGCGTTTTTCAAGGCGCGCCGGGCCAAGGCCGAGCCGCTGCGTGAGGACGCGCTGCGAACGCCCGAGGCCTGCTTTGCCGGCCTGCCTGGCCCGGCCTGGCCTCCGCACTATGTGAGCGACCTGCCCAGCCTGGGGGGCCTGCGCCTGCATTATCTGGACGAGGGGCCGCGCGACGCCGAGTGCTGGCTCTGCCTGCACGGCCCGCAGGACTGGAGCCTGCGCCACGCCGCCCGCCTGGCCGAGCTCGCGGGCCGCGGCTTGCGCGCGGTGGCGCCCGACCTGCCGGGCTTCGGTCGCAGCGACAAGCCCAAGAAGGAGGCGGCGCACAGCCTGGCCTGGCACGCGGCCGTGCTGCTGGAGCTGGCGGACCGGCTCGGCCTGGCGCAGCCGGTGCTGCTGGCGCCGCCGGCGATGGCGCCCCTGGTCGCGCGTTTGCAGGCCGTGCAGCCGCAGCGCTTCCGCCGCTGCGAAACCGATGTCCAGCCGGCCCTGCCCGAGGCGCTGCGGCAGGCCCCGTACCCCGACCGCGGCCATGCCGCCGGTCCGCGCGCCCTGGCCCGTCTGCTGGCGCAAGAGTCCGTCTGAGGCGGCACAGGCGATAGCGGATACTTCGCTCCGTGAAAAAACATATCTACATCTACTCCCCCTCGAGCGCGGTGCGCGACAAGGCTGCCTTCCGCCGCGGCGTGGCGCGCCTCAAGCGCCTGGGCCACGAGGTCGAGCTCGATCCGGATGCCCTGTCCAGCCATCAGCGCTTCGCCGGCGACGACCCGACCCGGCTGGCCTCGATCGACCGTGCCGCCGCAAGTGGCGCCGACGTCGCCCTGATCTCGCGCGGTGGCTACGGCCTCACGCGCATCCTGTCCGGCCTGCCGTACAAGAAGCTGGAGAAGGCCATCGCGCGTGGCACGCAGTTCGTGGGCCTAAGCGACTTCACGGCCCTGCAGACCGCGCTGCTGGCGAAGACCGGCGCCCTGAGCTGGGCCGGGCCGGCGCTGGGCGAGGATTTCGGCGTCGAGGGCGGTCCCGACGACATCATGGAGGCCTGCTTCGACGATCTGCTGCAGGGGCAGGGCGAGGGCACGGGCTGGCGCCTGCCGGCGGGCGACATGCCGCAAGGCCTGGAGGCCGGGCTGTCGATCCGCGATGCCCAGCTCTGGGGCGGCAACCTGTCGGTGCTCGTGAGCCTGTTGGGCACCCCCTACTGGCCCGAGGTCAAGGGCGGGGTGTTGTTCCTCGAGGACGTCAACGAGCACCCCTACCGCATCGAGCGCATGCTCACGCAGCTGCTGCATGCCGGCGTGCTGGCGCGGCAGAAGGCCATCGTGTTCGGGCAGTTCAGCGGCTACAAGCTGGTGCCGCACGACAAGGGGTTCAAGCTCGCCAGCGTGCTGGCCTGGCTGCGCGCTCAGCTCAAGACGCCGGTGTTGTCCGGCCTGCCGTTCGGCCATGTGCCGACCAAGGTGCTGCTGCCCGTGGGGGCGAAAGTGGAGCTGGCCGTGGACGGGCGCGACGCCTTCCTGGTCTGGGGCCACCTCTGACGGGGCGGCGGCCGTTCAGCTCGTGAGCGCCCATCGCACGGTCGTCATGGCCGACCTCAGCGGCAGCAGCCGGCTGTTCGGCTTGCTCGGCACCGAGGCGGCCGCGCGCTTCATGACGCAGTGCCTCGACGCCATGGCGACGCTGAGCCAGCGCCATGGGGGCAGGGTGGTCAAGCGGCTCGGCGACGGCGTGCTGCTGCTGTTCGGGGCGGCGCCCGAGGCGCTTGCGGCCTGCGTCGCGCTGCAGCGCGACCATCAGCGCAGCCTGGCGCGGGGGCCGGCCGAATTGCGCCTGCCGCTGCGCATCGGCCTGGCCTGCGGCGAGCTCGCCATGCTCGGCGACGACTGCTACGGCGAGGCCGTGAACCTGGCGGCCCGCCTCAGCCAGCTCGCCGGCGAAGGCCAGGTCTGGGCCACCGAGAGCGTGTTCGAAGGCCAGGCCGCGACGGTGCGGGCGCGCGATCTGGGCTGCCTGGCCCTGCGCGGCATCGCCGGTGCGCGCCGGCTGTTCCAAATCGAATGGGACGATGGCGCGGACTCCGGCCTGCTCACGCTGCACGGCGAACTCGCGCCTGTGCCGGCCACATCCCATGGCGCCAGCATCGAACTGCGCCGCGCCGACCAGCAGGCGGCATTCGCGGCCGCGAGCCTGCCTATCCACATTGGGCGCTCGGGCGAGGCGGATTTCGTGGTGCGGGAGAGCGTGGTGTCACGCCGCCATGCAAGCATCGAACGGCGCGAAGGCAGCTTTCTGCTCACCGACCTCAGCAGCTACGGCACCTGGCTGCGCCCGCACGGCAGCGCCAACGAATTGCCGCTGCGCAGGACCTCCTGCGTGCTCCACGGGCGCGGCGAGATCGCGCTGGGCGCGCCATTCGGCAGCCCGGGTGTGCCGGTCGTGAGCTTCAGTGTCACCGAAACCGGCTGACCGGGCCGGCCGCTCAGATGCCGAGGATCTTCTTCGCCTCGCCCAACGACTTCATCGCATCGTCGTGCTTGCCCGCCTTGTGCTGGGCTTCGCCGTCGGCGCGCAGCTTGGCCACCTTGGCGGAATCCGCCTCGGACAGCATGGGCTTGGCCGCCAGTTTCGCATCGATGACCTTCATCTCGTTCGGGCAGTTGTGGGCCCATGCCATGCCGCTCGCGCCGAGCAGCAGGAGTGAAGCCAGGACGGCAGTGCAAGTGCGCATGTCGAATCCCTTCAGGTTTGTGAACGGGGCCCAGGATAGCCCAGCGGGCGGCCTTGCGCCAGAGGGCTTCGTATCCAAGCGTAATCGGACCCAGTGGACGCCGCCCGGGCGTCCATGAGGCATTGTCGGCCGCGGCGCGTCAGACCTTGAACTCGTCGACCGCCTCCTGCAGCTGGTGCGCCTGGGCCGACAGGGCCGATGCGGCCGATGCCGCCTGCTCCACCAGTGCCGCGTTCTGCTGGGTCGCCACGTCCATGTGCGTCATGGCCTCGTTGACATGTTCGATGCCACCGCTTTGCTGGGCCGATGCGACCGAGATCTCTCCCAGGATGTCGGCGACGCGGTTCACGGCCTGCACGATCTCCTGCATGGTCTCGCCGGCCCGGCCGACCAGCACCGAGCCGGTGTCGACATGGTCGGCGGAGTCGCCGATCAGCTTCTTGATTTCGTTGGCGGCCTCCGCGCTCTTCTGCGCCAGCTGTCGCACCTCGCTCGCCACCACGGCGAAGCCGCGGCCTTGCTCGCCGGCGCGCGCAGCCTCCACCGCCGCGTTCAGCGCCAGGATGTTGGTCTGGAAGGCGATGCCCTCGATCACGCCGATGATGTCGACCACCTTCTGCGAGCTGGCGCTGATCTCCTCCATGGTCTCGACCACGCGCTTGACCGCCACGCCGCCGCGCTGCGCGATGTCCGAGGCGCTGACGGCGAGGCCGCTGGCCGCGCGCGCACGCTCGGCGTTCTGCCGCACCGTGGAGGTCAGCTCTTCCATGCTGGCCACGGTCTGCTGCAGCGACGAGGCCTGCTCCTCCGTGCGCTGCGAGAGGTCGGAATTTCCCGCAGCGATTTCCTTCGACGCGGCCGTGATGGAGCCGGTCGAATCCTTGATCCGGCTCACCAGGTCGGTCAGGGTGTCCTCCATGCGCCCCAGCGCCCTGAGCAGTCGGCCGAAATCGCCGCCTCGCTCGGTCACGAACTCCTGGCTCAGGTCACCCGAGGCCACGGTCTCGGCGATCAGGATGGCCTCGTTCAGGGGCCGGGCGATGCTGCGTGCCAGCGCATAGGCCGAGGCCGCCCCCAGCAGCAGCGTCGCCAGCGCCAGCCAGAGCAACTCGGTGCGGGCCGAGGCGATGCTGCGCTCGGCGGCCGCGCCGCTGTCGGCCACCTGCTTGCGGCGCGCGCTTTCGAGGGCGCCGATCTCGCGCAGCAGGGCGTCGAGCGCCGTCAGCGATTCGCCGATCAGGGCCCTGGATGCCTCGTCTCGATGGTCCTGCTGCAGCAGGCGGGTCACATCCGCGATCGACTGTTCGTAGCGTTCGCGCAAGCGCGTGATCTTCTCGATGCTCCGTGTGTGCTCGGCGGACGAGGCGCTCTGGCCCAGGGTCTGCAGCGCCTGGGCGATCTGTTTGCGGCTGTGCTCGATGCGGTGCTGGACCAGGGCCAGATGGTCCTTGTCGGTGGCCAGGAACAGCTCGGCGGCACCGCGCGCGCTGGCGTGTGCGGAGGCGCTGAGCGTGGCCGCAGCCTCGGCGGCGGCCCAGTCCTTGCCCACGATCTGCCGGTTGACGGCGCCGACGCCGTTCAAGTGGACCACGGCCACGGTGGCCAGGGCCATGCTCAGCAGCACGACGGCGGCGAAACCCGCGCCCAGTCTCGTGCTTACTTTGTAGTCTTCGAATGCCATTGAATTTTGTCTCCGGGAAAGGTGGTGCCGTGCGGCGTCGGATGAGGTCCGGCGCGTCGGGCGTCGCTCATGCCGAGCGCAACAAATCCTAGTTCTGCCGCCGCGGCAAGAACCGCGCAAACAAGGGCGTTTGGCGGGCCTTTTCCGGCGTTCAGGCCAGGTACTGGAACAGCGACAGGCGCTGGACCATGCCGTAGGTCTTGAGCACCGCGTCGTAGCCGCTTTGCTTGTTCTGAAACTCGGAGATCGCTTGCACCATGTCGAGGTCTTCCGCGTCGGAGCGCTCGACCTGGTGCGCTAGCTGGTCCGCCGCGTTGCGGTCCTCGATGCGGTCGATGCGGTTGAGCGCGTCTCCGGCAGCGCTGCGTGCGCTCTGCATGCGGCCGAGCACCGCGTCGAGGTCGCGCAGGCCCGTGGCGACGCCCTGGGCGATCTGGGTGCTGCTGGCCAGCGGGTTCTGCAGCGCCGCGATCGCCTGGTCGAGCACCTTGAACACGCTGAGCTCGGTCCGGCTGGGCGTGATGCGGAAGCTGTCGCCGCCGGCCGGCGTGCCGCTCACGGTCACGCTCATGCCGTCGACCACGATGGGCTGGCCGGAGCTGTAGGGGCTGGGCGGGTCGGGCGGCGCCAGGGGCGTGGCGCTGACAGGGTCCAGGCGCTGAATGCTGTAGCTGGTGCCCGCGGCGTCGAACACGATGTCGTAGCGCAGGTCCTGCAGGGCGGTCGGATCGACGACCTGGCCCGCGTCTATCGTGGCGCTGCCGTTGCTGATCACGGCCTCGGTGACGAACACGCCGTTGCCGGTGGGGGCGCTCATCCAGGCATAGCTGCCGTCCACCGTCAGGGGCAGCAGCTCGCTGGCGCTGGACCCGAGCTCGCCGGCCACGCCGTTGAACACCACCGCGCCGGTGGGCGGCGAGGTGTCGACGAAGGGCGCGCCGTCGGCACCCTGGCCGGCGAACAGGTAGCGGCCCGCGCCGTCCTGCGCGTTGGCAATCTGCAGCAGCTGGTCGCGGTATTGCTGCAGCTGGGCGGCCAGGCCCTGGCGTTCGGCCGCCGTGTAGGTCGCGTTGCCGGCCGCGACCAGGCCGTCGCGCGAGGACTGCAGCAGGCCGACGGCGTCACCCAGGGCGCTTTCGGCCTGGGTCATGGCACTGCGGCTGGCTTGCAAGGCGCGCTGAGAGGCAACGGCTTTCTCGCTGCCCGCGAGTGCACGCTCGGCGCGTGCCGCGGCGCCGGGGTCGTCGCTGGCCTGCAGCACGCGTTTGCCGCTGGTCAGCCGCATCTGCGCATCGGCCAGGTCCTGCTGGCGTTGCTGCATGTTGGCGATGGAGCTGTCGTAGGTCGAGGCGGTGGCGATGCGCATGGTGGACGAGGGTCAGGAGCGGGGCGGTCGAGGTGGCGGTCGAGGTGCAGCAAGGTCAGCGGCCCGCGGCCTGCAGCAGGGTGTCGAAGACCGTCTGCGCGATCTGCAGCACCTTGGCCGCCGCCTGGTAGCTTTGCTGGAACTGGATCAGGCGGGCGGCCTCTTCGTCGAGGTTGACGCCGCTGAGGTTGTCGCGCGAGGCCTTGGCATCGGCGGCGATGGCCTGCGACATGCTGGCGCTGGCATCGGCCGACTGCACCCGCACGCCGACCGAGGCCAGGGTGCTGGCATAGGCATCGGTGAGGGTTTCGCCGGCGACCAGGGCCTGGTCGCGCAGCGCCAGCAGGCCCAGGGCATTGCCATTGTCGGTGGCCAGGGTCTTGCCGTCGCGGTTGGAGCGGATCTCGAGCGTGTCGCCCGCCTGCGGCCGGCCGTTGATCTGCAACTCCCAGCCGTTGATGCTGATCGTGCCCCCCGGGGCCACGAGCGTGGGCACGGTACCTGTCACGGTGCCGGCGACGGAGAAGTTGTAGTTGCCGTCGGCGTTAATCCCGGTGAAGCTGAGCGTGACGGTGTTTTCCAGTTCGGGCGTGTCGGCGCCCACGCGCAGGGCGGCCACGGCCAGTGTGCCGGTGTTGCCCGCCCCGGCCTCGACGCGCACGCGCGAGGCGGCCGCCAGGTCGCGCGGGTCGCTGGTCGTGCGGGCCATGCTGGCCGCCGCCAGCCGCACTGGCTGGACCAGAAAGCTGTCGCCCGCCTGGGCGGCGCCGGACTGCAGGCTCAAGGCGAGCCCGTCCAGGCTCACCCCGGCGCCGAGCTGGGCCGGCGAGAAGCTGCCCAGGGCCGCGCCGTCGCCGAGCCGGGTCATGCTGTAGTTGGCACCGTCGAACTTGATTTCGTAGTCGCTGGCCGTCAGGGCGCTCGCGTCGCTGATGACGGCGCCCAGCTGCGCCGTGCCCGCGTTGCCGCCCGCGCCGGTGGCGGGCAGCACGCGCGGCAGGCCGGTCTGCAGCAACGCGGCCCCGGTGTTGCCGTCCTGGTCCAGCCCCAGCTGCTGCTGGGCGTTGAGGCTTTGGGCCAGCGCCGCCGCCATGCGGCCGATCTGGTTGGCCGAAGACCGCAGGTCCTGGTTCTGGAAGTTCAGCAGGCCGGCGATGTCGCCACCCGCCAGCGTGCTCTCGGAAATCAGGCGATCCACGCCGGCCTCGCGCAGGCCCAGGCGCAGCACGGTCTGGTCGTAGGGATCGGGCGTGGCCACAAGCTCGAGCGCGCTGTTGCCCAGCACCAGGCGCTGGCCGCCGGCGATGAACAGGCCCACCGAGCCGTCGTCCGCCGGGATCTGCGCGACCTGGACATGGTCGCTCAGCTCGGCGATCAGTTGTTCGCGCTGGTCGAGCAGGTCGTTGGGCTCATGACCCAGGCCCTTGACGCGGGCGATCTGCTGGTTGAGGTCGGCGATGCGCCGGGCCAGGGCGTTGGCTGCATCCACCGAGGTCTTGAGGTCCTGGGTCACGCTGGCCTGCAGGCTGTCGATCTCGCCGGCGGCGGCGCGAAAGCGCGAGGCCAGCATCTCGGCGCGCGACAGCACCACTTGCCGGGCCGAGGCGTCGGCCGGCTCGCTCGCCACGTCGGCAAAGGCATTGAGCAACTGGCCGGCGGCATGGCCCAGGCCCGCCTCGCCCATGTCGAACACCTGCTCGAGCCGCTGCAGGTAGCCCAGGCGAGCCTGGTCGGCGCTGGCCGCGGCGCGCGTGGTGGCGACCTCGGTGCTCAGAAAGGCGTTGTGGGCGCGCGAGACCGTAGTGATGTTCACGCCCTTGCCGAAGAAGCCGGCGCCGCTGTACTGGCCGCCCGCGGTTTCCAGCTGCACGCTCTGGCGTGAATAGCCGGGAGTATTGGCGTTGGCGATGTTGGCCGCCGTGGTGTTGAGTTGCGCCTGGGCGGCGAACATGGTTCGCGTGCCGAGACTGATCAGACCGCCCATGAATGGAACCTCAGGTAATGGTGGCGCGCTGCAGGCGCAGCGTGGTGTTGATCACGCGTGTCAGCTTGTCGGCATAGGCCGGATCGGTGGCGTAGCCGGCTTTTTGCAGGCCTTGCGCGAAGGCCTGCGGCGTGCTGCCCTGGCGCATCAGCTGGGCATAGCGTTCGCTGTGCCTGAGCAGGCGCGCGTAGTCGAGGAAGGCTTCCTCGTAGGAGCCATAGGCGCGGAAACTGGCCACCTGCTTGCTGGCCTCGCCATTCACGTACTCGGTGGTGGTGACCTCGGCCACCCTGCCGGACCATTTGCCCGTGGCCTTGATGCCGAACAGGTTGTGGGACGGCGAGCCATCGGCCGCGCGGATCTCGCGCCGGCCCCACGCGGACTCGTGCGCCGCCTGGGCCAGGATGAAGGATTCGGGCAGGCCGGTCTGCTGCGCCGCCAGCGACGCGGCCGCCTGGTGCTGGCGCAGGAAGTCCTCCTGGGTCGCGGCGCCGCGCGCTGCGGCGCGTTCGGCTGGTGCTGGTGTCGGCTTCGGCGCCGCCTCGGCCGCCGCGCTGCCGCCCGCGAGGTTGCGCTCGAGCTGTTTGGCGATCATGTCGGCCAGGCCGCCGGGCAAGCCGCTCAGCTGCGTCGCGTATTGGCTGTCGAGCAGTTCGGTGCCCATGTCGGTGCCGCTGTTGTCGCCCAAGCTCGAAGGCAGGGTGTTCGCGCGCATGCTCTTCATCAGCTCCTGCATGAAGACCGCCTCGAACTGCCGGGCCGCCTCCTTGATCGCGGCCCGCGGGTCGCGGCCGGCCGAGGCGCGCAACCCGTCCAGCGTCTTGAGGTCGGAGGACAGGCCCGTCGCGAGGCTGTGGGGGCGTGTCATTTCAGATGACCTCGAGCTCGGCCTGCAGGGCGCCGGCGACCTTCATGGCCTGCAGGATGGCCAGCAGGTCCTGGGGCGTGGCGCCCAGGGCGTTCAGCGCCTTGACCACCTCGCTCAGCTGGGCGCCGGCCGGCAGCTGGATCAGGGCGCCGCCGTCCTGCCGGATCTGGATGTCCGATTGCTGCGAGACGACGGTCTGGCCGGCCGAGAACGGCCCGGGCTGGCTGATGACCGGGGTGGTGCTGATGGTCACCGCCAGGTTGCCGTGTGCCACGGCGGCCGCGCCCAGGGTGACGGACTGGTTCATCACGATGGAGCCGGTGCGCGCGTTCAGCACCACCTTGGCCGCGGGCGCGGCCTGGCGCACCGGCAGGTTCTCGATGTCGGCGAGAAAGGCGACCCGCTCGCCGGGGTGGGCGGGCATGCGCACGCGCACCACCCGCCCGTCCAGGGCCTCGGCGGTCTGCGCGCCCTTGGCGCGGTTGATGGCCTCGGCCACCTGGCGCGCCGTGTCGAAATCGGCCGCGTTGAGGTCGAGCTGCACATGCTCGCCCTGGTGCAGCGGCGTGGGCACGCTGCGCTCGACCGTGGCGCCGCCCGGGACGCGGCCCGCACTGAGATGGTTGATCTGTACCCTGCTGCCACCGGCCGCGGCGCCTGCGCCGCCGACCACCAGGTTGCCCTGCGCCAGTGCGTAGACCTGTCCGTCGGCGCCTTTGAGCGGGGTTGCGATCAGGGTGCCGCCGCGCAGCGACTTGGCGTTGCCCATGGAGGACACGTTGATGTCTATGGCCTGGCCCGGCTGGGCGAAGGCGGGCAGCTGGGCCGTGACCATGACGGTGGCCACGTTCCTGAGCTGCATGTTGGTGCCCGGCGGCACGTTGACGCCCATCTGCTGCAGCATGGCCGTCACGCTCTGCGCGGCGAACGGCGTCTGTGCGGTCTGGTCGCCCGTGCCGTCCAGGCCCACCACCAGGCCGTAGCCCACCAGCGGGTTGCTGCGCACGCCCTGGACGCTGGCCACTTCCTTGATGCGCAGGGCCTGGACCGGAAGGCACACGCCCAGGGTCAGCGCGGCGGCGAGGCCGAGCAGGCGCCAGAGCGCGCGCGGGGTCCGGCTGAGGCGCCTTGGCCGGGGCAGGGGAGAGGCGGGAGGGAGAGCCATGGGGTCAAAGCGGCAGCAAGGTCAGGAAAAAGCGTGCCAGCCAGGCCATGGCCTGGGCCTCGGCCTGCTGGCCCTGGCCGCGGTAGGCCAGCCGCACGTCGGCGATCTGGGCGGAGCTCACCATGTTGCCGGCCTGGATGCCGCGTGGGTCGACGCGGCCGGTGAACTGCATCACCTCCACGTTGTGGTTCAGGCCGATCTGTTTCTCGCCGCTGACGATCAGATGGCCGTTGGGCAGGACCTCGATCACGGTGGCGCTGATGGTGCCCGAGAAGTCGTTGGCGCTTTCCGTGCCGCCCTTGCCCGAGAAGGTGTTGGAGGAAGATCCCGAGGCGTCGAGTCGGCCCAGCGTGCGCGCCGAGGCGAAGGGCAGGGCGCTGATGCCGCTCTCCAGCGCGCCCTTTTTCTCCACCGAGGACGCCGAGCGCTGGCTGGCCTGGACGCGTTCGACGATGTTGACCAGCAGGCTGTCGCCGACCGCGCGCGCCCTGTGCTCCTCGAACAGAGGCCGGTAGCTCGCGGCCTGGAACAGGCTGCCGGTGGTCGCGGCGGGCGCGGGCGCCGGCGCGGGGCGCGCGGTGAAGGGGCCGGCCAGCTCGACCTTGGGCGCCAGGGTCTCGCAGCCGGCCAGCAGGAGCGGCAGCGCCGCGGCGAGCAGGCGCAGGCCAGGGGCGCGCGCGCTCACAGCTGCCCCAGACGCTGCAGCATCTGGTCCGAAGTCTGGATCGCCTTGGAGTTGAGCTCGTAGGCGCGCTGGGTCTGGATCATGCCGATCAGCTCCTCGACCACGTTGACGTTCGAGGTTTCGAGGAAACCCTGCTGCAGCTGGCCCAGGCCTTCGCTGCCGGGCTGGCCGGCGGTTGGCGTGCCCGACGCGGCGGTCTCGCTGTAGAGGTTCTGGCCACGCGGCTCGAGTCCGCCCGGGTTGACGAAGCCGACCAGTTGCACGGTGCCCAGCTGCACCGGCTGGGCGGCGCCCGGCACCACGGCCGAGACCACGCCGTCGGCGGAGATGGTGACGCTGCGCGTGTTGGCGGGGATGGTGATGCCCGGGGCCACGGCATAGCCGTTGTTGGTCACGAGCTGGCCGCTGGCATTGGTCTTGAAGGACCCGTCGCGCGTGTAGGCGGCCGTGCCGTCGGGCATCTGGATCTCGAAGAAGCCGCTGCCGTTGATGGCCACGTCCAGCGCGTTGCTGCTTTGCTGCAGGTTGCCCTGGGCGAAGTTGCGCGCCGTCGCCACGGCGCGCGTGCCCAGGCCGACCTGCAGGCCGGTGGGCAGGTTGGTCTGTTCGCTCGAATTCGCGCCGCTTTGCCTGAGGTTCTGGTACATCAGGTCTTCGAGCTGGGCGCTGGCCCGCTTGTAGCCGGTGGTCGCCACGTTGGCCAGGTTGTTGGAGACATGGTCCAGCTGCGTCTGCTGGGCCTCCATGCCGGTCTTCGAAATCCAGAGGGCGCGCATCATGGTGTCGGGTTCCGTGTTCAGTTGGTGCTGAGCAGCTTGGCCGAGGCGTTCTCGTCGGCCTCGGCGGTCTTGAGCATCTTCATCTGTTGCTCGAACTGGCGCGCCGCGGAGATCATGGCCACCATGGTCTCGACGGCGTTCACGTTGGATTGCTCCAGCGCGCCCTCCTGCAGCCGCGCGTTCGGATCGGCCGGCAGCTCCTCGCCCTGCGCGGCGCGGAACAGGCCGTCGCCGCCGCGCTGCAGCGGCGCCTCGGGCGTGACCAGCTTGAGGCGGCCCACCGCCGAGGTGGCACCGCGGCCGTTGCGCGCGCTCACGGTGCCGTCGGCGGCGATGCTCACCTGCGCGTTGGGCGGCAGCTGCAAGGGGCCGCCTTCGCCCAGCACCAGCAGGCCGCCTTGGGTCATCAGGCTGCTGTCTGCCGAGACCGTCAGCGCCCCGGCCCGGGTGTAGGCCTCGGTGCCGTCCAGTCCCTGCACGCTGAGCCAGGCGTTGCCCTGCAGGGCCACATCCAGCGGCCGGCCGGTGTGCTGGACGCTGCCCTGCCTGGCGTCGTAGCCGGTGGTGGTCTCGAGCGCGTACACGCGGGTGCTCGCACCGTCGCCGCGCACCGGCACGGCGCGCAAGGCCTGCAGCTCGGCGCGAAAGCCCAGCGTCGAGGCATTCGCCAGGTTGTTGGCCAGCACCTCCTGGCGCTGCATGGTGGCCTTGGCGCCGGACATCGAGAGGTAGATCATGCGGTCCATGGGCGGGCCTCGGTGGGTGCTTCGGGAGGGCGGCGGCCTGTGGCGATCAGCGCATGTTGACCAGGGTCTGCATGACCTGGTCCTGCGTCTTGATGGTCTGGGCGTTGGCCTGGTAGCTGCGCTGCGCCGTGATCATGTTGACCAGCTCGGCCGTCAGGTCCACGTTGGACTCCTCCAGGGCGCCCGATTGCAGCACGCCCATGTTGCCCGAGCCGGGGGCGCTGCGCGTGGGATCGCCCGAAGCGTAGGTGGCCGTCCAGGCGTTGCCGCCCAGGGCCTGCAGGCCCTGGGGGTTGCGGAAGGTCGCCAGCTCCAGTTGCGCCACCGAGGCACTCTGGCCGTTGGAGAAGCGCGCCATCACCACGCCGCTGGCGTCGATCGAGGTGCCTACCAGCTGGCCCGCGGTGTAGCCGTCCTGCGACAGGTTGGTGACGCCGAAGTTGGTGCCGTACTGGGTGGCGCGCGACAGGTCCACCGTGATGGCCTGCGGGCCGCTGGAGCCCGGGACCGTGATCGGGATCTGGCCGTTGGTGACGGTGCTGCCGTCGGCCAGCAGCACCGAGCCGCCGCCGGCGGCCGTGGGGTTGCCGCCGGAGGTCGGGAAGTTGATGGTGGCGATGGGCTCGGGTGCCGCGGCGCTGCCCTGCAGCGTGCTGCCATCGACCGTGCCGAAGACCTTCCAGGTGTTGTCTCCCGTCTTCTGGAAGTAGTAGGTCACTGCCATGTCGTCGCCTTGTTCGTTGAACACGGTGACCGAGGTGGCGTTGTTGTAGCTGCTGGGGTCGTTGAAGTCGATGCTGTTGGTCGCGCCCGCGGGGCCGGTGGCGGCGGCGCGCGCGTCGACGTTGAACTCCAGGTCGACGCCGCTGGTCATGCGCGGCTTGATGCCGGTGGTCGGCAGCTGGATCGGCTCCAGGCTCGCGCTGGGCAGTCCGTTGGCGTCGATGGAGTGGCCCAGCAGCACCTGCTGCTGGTTGTTCTCCACATAGCCCTGGCGGTTGATCTTGAACTGGCCGTTGCGGGTGTACAGGTTGGCGCCGTCCAGCTGGGGCGTGGCGTTGGGGCCGGCGCCGGGATCGCTCAGGACCTTGGCCACCTGGAAGAAGCCGGCGCCGTTGATGGCCAGATCCAGCGGGTTCTCGGTGGTGGTGATGTTGCCCTGCGTGAACTGCTGGGCCACCGCGGCCAGCTGGACGCCGATGCCGATGTTGCTGGCGCCCGAGCCGTTGATCGAGGCCGCGTACATGTCGGCGAACTCGGCGCGCGCGGACTTGGCGCCAAAGGTGCCGGCATTGGCCACGTTGTTGCCGATGACGTCGAGGTTCTTGCTGGAGGCGTTGAGGCCGGACAGGCCTTGCTGGAAGCTCATGCGGTGGACTCCTGTGTCAGTGCTGCAGGACCGCAGCGACGCTGTTGTAGGCCGCGCTGCGGCCGCTGTAGAGGTCGAGCTCCAGGCCGCTGGCGCCGGTGATCACCGCCCCGACCGTGTCGCGCGTGTAGGTGGTCGCCGTGCTGGCTGCACTGCCCGAGCCCGTCGTGACCTTGAAAGTCACCTCGCTCAGGTCGGTGCCGCCCTCAGGCGACCAGGAGAAGTGGTGACGGCCTTTGTCCAGGGCGCCCAGGCTGAAGCGGTCGATCACCTGACCGCTCGCGTCGCTGACCTCCACGTTCACCGACGCGGCGCTGTCGGCGAGCTCGAAGGCGCCGCGCCCCTGTCCCTCGCTGAGGGTCATGCTGTTGCCTGGCACCAGCACGTCGCGCCCGATCAGGGTCGCCGCCTGCAGCGCCTGCGCCTGCTGGAACGAGCTGGCCATGGTGCCCAGGGAGGCGTTCAGCTTCTCGACCCCGGCAACGGTCTGGATCTGCGCCATCTGGCTGGTCACTTGCGCGTTGTCCAGCGGGTTCAAGGGGTCCTGGTTCTGCATCTGCGTGACCAGCAGCTTGAGGAAGCGGTCCTGAGAGCCGGCCTCGGCCTGTGTGCTGGTGACGGCGGCGCTGCTGCTGGAGGCCGTGGTGGCGCTGGAGATGGCGTTGATCATGGTGGGTCCTGGGGCGCTCACAGGCCCATTTGCAGGGTCTTGAGCAGGAGCGTCTTGGCTGTGTTCATGACCTCGACGTTGTTCTGGTAGGAGCGGGACGCCGAGATCATGTCGACCATTTCCTGCACCGCGTTCACGTTGCTGTAGGTCACATAGCCTTCGGCGTCGGCCTGCGGGTGGGCCGGCGCATGCACACGGCGCCCGGGCGTCGCGTCCTCGGTGACCTGCGTGACCTTCACGCCTGCCGCGCCGTCGTCCTGGGCCGCGTTGCCCAGCGGCAAGGTCTGGAACACCACCTGGCGCGCCTTGTAGGCCTTGCCGTCGGGGCCGGCGACGGTATCGGCGTTGGCCAGGTTGCTGGCCACGGTGTTCAGGCGCTGCGACTGCGCGCTCACGGCGCTGCCCGAAATGCTGAAGATCTGGAACATCGACATGGCGGGCCAGCTTACTGTCCGGTGATGGCGCTCAGGGCCGTGCGCACGCCGGCGTTGATGAAGCGCAGCGTGGCCTCGTAGCGCACGGCGTTGTCGGCGAAGTTGGCACGCTCGCGGTCCATGTCGACCGAGTTGCGGTCCAGGTTGGTCTGCGCGGCCTGGGCATAGTTCAACGCTGCTGCGGACCGGCCTGCGCCGGTCTGGACCATGTGGCCGGGGGCCGTGGCCGCCAGCGCCGCGGCGCCGGCCCCGCTGGCCTGGCGCATGGCCGCGGCGAAGTCCATGTCGCGCGCCACGTAGCCGGGGGTGTCGGCATTGGCGATGTTGCTCGCCAGCAGGCGCTGCCGCTCGGCGCGCAGCACCAGCGCGTCCGACTGGAAGCTCAGCGATTGGGTGAGGCGGTCTAGCATGACGAAGGCTCCTGGTGTCTGCGGC
The DNA here is from genome assembly GCF_005503345.1 of Ramlibacter sp. 2FC. NCBI lineage: Bacteria > Pseudomonadati > Pseudomonadota > Betaproteobacteria > Burkholderiales > Comamonadaceae > Ramlibacter > Ramlibacter sp. 2FC. Next base: position 53,036 of record NZ_SCMM01000018.1, on the reverse strand, counting down.
ACAGGTCGCGACGGGCGGCCGGGCAGTCGGGACCCATTGTCGGAATCTGCGGCTGCCCCGTTCACGCGAATAAGCGGCCAAAAAACGCTCAATTCGAAGCCAGGCCGGCGGCCGCTGCGCCTACAGTCACGATGGAGCTTCCCCTTGCCCGCATGTCCAAACCGCGCTTCATTCCTGGCGACTGGCGACGCACCTTGTGCGCCGGCCTGATGCTGCTGTGCGCCCTGCGCGGCGCAGCCGCGGACACGACGCCCGATGCCGCACCGCTTGCCGGTCGGCTGACCGAGTGGGTCCAGGCCCATGCCGGTGGGGCGGCGGTCGCGGGCCCGGCGGGCCGGCGGCCGCGCGTGGAGGTCAGCCTGGGCGCGCTCGACGAGCGCATCCGGCTCGCGCCTTGCCTTCGGATGGAGCCCTATCTGCCGCCGGGCACCCGGCCCTGGGGGCGCATACGCATCGGCCTGCGCTGCCTGGAAGGCGCCACGCGCTGGAACGTCTACCTGCCGGCCACGGTGCGGGTGTTCGGCCAGGCCCTCACGGCCAGCGCCGATCTGGCGCCGGGGCGGGCCTTGTCTGCCGAGGTCCTGCGCCTGGCCGAGGTCGACCTGGCGGCCGAGGCCTCGCCGGCCCTGGTCGACGCCGACGCGCTGCGCGGACGCAGCCTGGCCCGGCCCCTGGCGGCGGGCCAGGTCCTGCGCGAGCATCACCTGCGGCCCAGGCAGTGGTTCGGCGTCGGCGAGACGGTCAGGCTGCTGGCCCAGGGGCGGGGATTTGCGATCCGCAGCGAGGGGCGGGCCCTGGGCCCGGGGCTGGACGGCCAGACCGTGCGCGTGATGGTGGAAGGCGGCCGGGTGGTCAGCGGCATCGCGCGCGCCGAGCGCACCGTCGAGGTGCTGTTGTGAGCCGTGGCGGCGATGCGTCAAACAGGGCTAAATTTTTGCCTTGGGCGGCCGATACAGCGATCATGGCGGCAAGGCGCTTGCCGCATCCACTCCGTGCGAGGACATATCCATGAAAATCGGTCAACCCATTGAAGCCACGACGGTCGCCGGCACCGCTGGCGGCACAAGCCCCGCGGGCGCGCGCGAGACCGGGCGCAGCGACGCGGCGCAGCCGCCACTGGCCCCGCCCGAAGGCCGCCCCGAAAGCGCCACGGTGCACTTGTCCGGCACCGCCAGGGAGCTGATGTCCGGCACGCCCGAGTTCAACGCCGAAAAGGTCGAGGCCATGCGCCAGGCCATTGCCGAAGGCCGCTTCAAGCCCAACCCCGGAGCGATCGCCGACCAGCTGATCGCCAATGCGCGCGAGTTGCTGACCGGCCCGACCCACTGACGCCGCCCGCATCCGATGAGAACGCCCGCCCCCGCCATCGAACGCCCCGCCCAGCCGCTCGAAGCCTTGATTCGGTCGCTCGAGTCGCAACTGGAGTCCCTGGCCCAGGCCCTGCGCGAGCGCGACAGCGAAGCCATCTCCGCCGGCTCGGCGCGGCTGCAGCGCAGCCTGCAGCAGGCCATGGCAGTGCTGAGCTCGGCGACCGCGCAGGGCGGTGGCTTGCCTGACGGCCTGCGGCCGCGCCTGGCCAAGCTGCAGGGCGCCGTGGCTGCCGAGCGTGAAAGCCTGGCCCGTGCCAGTGCCGCGGTGCAGCGCGCCATGAATGTGCTGATGCCCGCGACGCCGGCCGTGGTGTACGCAGCGCCCTGATCGTTCAGGCCTCCTGTAGGGGGCTCACCACTGGCGCAGCTTGACGCGCAGGCGGGCGATCGACTGGCTGTGCAGCTGGCAGACGCGCGACTCGGTCACGCCCAGCACTGCGGCGATTTCCTTGAGGTTCATGCCCTGTTCGTAGTACATGCTCATCACGTACTGCTCGCGCTCGGGCAGCTGGGCTATGGCATCGACCAGGGCTGCGCGCAGCCGGTAGTCGTCCAGCCGGCTCAGGGGATCGGCATCGCGGTCGGCCATGTGGCGCTCGAGGAAATCGCTGTCGCCGTCCTCGCTGCCCATGTCCTCCAGGTAGACCAGCTGTGTGCCGCGCACCTTGCCCAGCAATTCCTGGTACTGCGCCAGGGCGATGCCCATCTCGGCGGCGATCTCGCTCTCGAGCGGCGCCCGCCCGAGCTTTTGCTCGAGCCTGTGCACCGCCTGCTCGATCGAGCGCTGCTGCTTTCGGTCGCCCCGGCTCATCCAGTCCGTGCCGCGCAGCTCGTCGAGCATGGCGCCGCGCACGCGCTGGGAGGCGAAGGTCTCGAACTGCACGCCCTGCGCCGCGTCGAAGCGGCTGAGCGCGTCGTTGAGCCCCATCATGCCGACCTGGATCAGGTCGTCTATCTCGACGTTGGCCGGCAGCTTGGCAATCATCTGGTGGGCCAGCCGCCTCACCAGCGGGCTGTACTGCTTGAGCATCGAACTGTGGTCGAGGCGGCCTTTGGCGGTGTACATGGAAAGCTCCGGGAATGTCAGTGCAGAACGCGGGCCGGTGCGGCTGCCGGCCGGGTCGACAGCGTGGCGTGGCCAGGCGCACGCGGTGGCGGCTCGAGCGCCTCGCGCAGCAGGCCGATCGACAGCCCGCTCAGCTGGTGCGCCAGGGCCTGCTCGCTGGCGCCCATGGCATGCGTCCATGCGAGCGGGTGCAACTGGGCACCGAGGAAGTCCCTGGCGCAGCGCGCCAGGCGCGCGGCCGCTGCTGGCAGCTGCGCCTCGTGGCGCGGCAGGTCCAGCAGCACGGCCTGGCGCCTGAGGCCGGCCTGCAGGCTCAGGGTCTTGATGCCGGCGTAGGCATGGGTGAGGCTGTCCGGCGTGTCGCCGCACAGCACCAGCGGACAGACCTCGTGCCGGGCGAAAAGGCGGCTCAGCAGTTCGGCCTGGGCGTGGAAGACGACCACGTCCGTGTCCGGCGCGGCCTGCTGCAAGGCCCTGGACCAGCGTGCCAGCAGCTCGCTGTCCGACCCAGCGCACCAGGCCGCCGGGTCGGCGGCCAGCACCGCCACATGGGTCTCGACATGCTCGATCCAGCGTTCCAGGCCGGCGCCGCGCGCCAGGGCCTGCGTCAGGGCGCGGTCCTGGCCGCCGGCGCCGGGCACGGCGTCGACCACCAGGCAGCGCAGCCCATGGCGGCCCAGCGCCCGGCACAGGGCATCGAGCAGGCGGTGCGTGCCGGCCACATGGGGATTGGCCACGAGCGGCAGCATCTGCAACTGCGGACGCTGAAAGCGGCGGCGCAGGCCCTGGGCCTGATCGGCGATCTCCTCAAGCATGCAGGCCCTCGCTAGCCGGGCCGGGCACCGGGCCGAACATGAGCTGCAGATCCTCGGCGTCCATGCGGTAGGCCGCACGGCCCTCGCGGCCGAGCGCGCGCTGCACCAGGGCCTGGGCAGACAGGCGATGCCAGTCCTCGGGCACGCGCTGCCCGTCCGCGACCTGCACCAGCTTGAGCTTGTGGCGCACCAGCACGTCGAGCGCGGTACCCAGGTGCACGGCCTCGTCCACCTTGGACAGCACCACCCCGTGGCACTCGCTGGCGCGGTAGGCCTTCGCCACATCCTCCAGGGTCTCCCCCTGGGCCGCCGCGTTCAGCACCAGCAGGCGCCGGATGCGCGCATCGCCCAGCATCTCCAGCAGCTCCTGCGTGCGGTCGTCGTGCTGGGCCAGGCCGGCGGTGTCGATCAGCACCAGCTTCTTGACGGACAGCAGGTCCAGCAGGTCATCCAGCGCCGCGCGGTCGTGGGCGGTGTGCACCGCCACGCCCAGGATGCGGCCGTAGGCGCGCAACTGCTCGTGGGCGCCGACGCGGTAGGCGTCCAGCGTGATCAGGCCCAGCTGCGCGGCGCCATGCCTGGCAGCAAAGGCCGCCGCCAGCTTGGCCGTGCCCGTGGTCTTGCCGACGCCGGTCGCGCCTACCAAAGCGAAAACGCCGCCCTGGTCCTCGAGCGCCGGCTCCGTCTCGCCGGTGCGCAGGTTGTGCGCCAGCACCTCGCGGGCCCAGGCCAGGCCGTCGCCCGCGTCCGCCGGCAGGCGCTGCACCAGGGTGCGCACCAGGGCCGGCGACAAGCCGACCTGCAGCAGCCGGGCCGCCAGCTGAGACTGGGCAGGGCTGCGCCTGAGCCCGTCCATGAACGCCATCGCGCCAAAGCGCGACTCGATCAGTGTCCTGACGTTGCGCAACTCGTCGAGCACGGCGCGCTCATGCTCGGCGCCCAGGCGCGCCGCAACGGCGTCGGCCCCGGCGGGCGCGGGCGGCTCGAGTTCAGCGGGTGAGGGCAGCGGCGCGGCCTGGCGCCGCTTGAGCATGCGCTCGCGCACGTAGTCCTGAAAGGACAGGGTGCTCATGGCCAGCTGCTGCACGTCCTCGCTCACCGAACTGGCCGGCGGGTGCCGCGAAGCGGCCTGGCCGGCGTCGGTGGTCTCGTGCCGCGGCGCGCCCTCGGCGGCCATGGCCAGCACCTCGACGCCCTCGGCGCAGGGGCGCGTCGCGAGCACCATGCCGTCGTCGCCGAAGGCGGCGCGCACCTGGGTCAGGGCGTCGCGCGCGGTGGCGGCGATGAAGCGCCTGACGTTCATGCCGCACCTCCGATCAGCGAGCCTATGCGTATGGTGTGGGTGTCGGGGATCTCGCTATGGCCCAGCACCGCCAGGCGCGGCGCGGCGCGGCGCAGCAACCGCGCCATGGGGGGGCGGATGGCGTCGGGCACCAGCAGGCAGGCAGGCACGCCGAGGTCCTCCTGCTTCTTGCTGGCGCTGGCCGCCGACTGGGTCACGGTCTCGGCCACTCCGGGATCCAGCGCCGCGCCGTGCGGCGAGGTCAGGGCCTGGGTGATCAGGCGTTCCAGGTCCGGTGCGATGGCGATTACGTCCAGCTCCTTCACAGGGCCGTAGATCTGCTGGACGATGGCGGGCGCCAGGTTGATGCGGATGCGCCTGGCGAGCTCGGCCGGCTCGGGCGTCGCGCCGGCGTGTTCGGCCAGGGTTTCGACGATGGTCCGCATGTCACGGATGTGTACGGATTCTTCCAGCAGCAACTGAAGCACCTTCTGCAAGGCCGGGATGCTGACCATCTTCGGCACCACATCCTCGATGAGTTTCGGGGCGAGTCGGGCCACATGCTCCACCAGCTGCTGCACCTCGGTGCGTCCCAGCAGGCGGGCGGCGTGGACCTGCATCAAGTGTGAAAGATGGGTCGCGACCACGGTCGAGGAATCAACCACCGTATAACCGGCCATTTGCGCGTTTTCCTTCTGGCGCTCCTCGATCCAGACCGCGGGCAGGCCGAAGGCCGGGTCGGTGGTGTGGGTGCCGGCCAGCGCGGTCGCGGCATGGCCCGGGTTGATGGCCAGCGACATGCCGGGAAAGCATTCGCCCTCGCCGACGACCGCGCCGCGCAGGCTGATGCGGTAGGCGCTGGGCTTGAGCTCCAGGTTGTCACGAATGTGCACGGCTGGCGGCAGGAAGCCGACCTCCTGGGCGAACTTGCGGCGCACACCCTTGATGCGCGCCAGCAGGTCGCCCTGGCGGTCGGCGTCCACCAGCTGGATCAGCCGGTAGCCGACCTCCAGGCCCAGCAGATCCACTGGTTGCAGGTCGTCCCAGCTGGCCTCGGCATTGGGGTGGGCAGGGCTGGCCTGCGCCGGGCTGTGCTGCGCCTGCAGCTGCGCACGCGCCTGGCGCTGGTGCAGCACATGGGCTCCCCAGCCCATGGCCGCCGCGATGGCGAGGAAGGTCAGGTGCGGCATGCCGGGAATCACGCCCATGGTGCCGATCACGGCCGCCGCGATGCCCAGGGCCCGCGGCGAGCCGAACAGCTGGCCGGTGATCTGGTGGCCCACGTCCTGGTCCTTGCCCACGCGGGAGACCACCATGGCGGCGGCGATAGAGATCAGCAGGGCCGGGATCTGGGCCACCAGGGCATCGCCGACGGCCAGCAGCACATAGGCGTTGGTGGCCTGCTGCACCGGCAGCCCGTGCTGGGCCACGCCGACGATCAGCCCGCCGACGACGTTGATCGCCAGGATCAGGATGCCGGCCACCGCGTCGCCGCGCACGAACTTGGAGGCGCCGTCCATGGCGCCGAAGAAGCCGGCCTCCTCGCCGACCTCGGCGCGCCGCCGCCTCGCTTCCTTCTCGTCGATCAGCCCGGCGTTGAGGTCGGCGTCGATGGCCATCTGCTTGCCGGGCATCGCATCCAGGGTGAAGCGCGCGCCGACCTCGGCGATGCGCTCGGCACCCTTGGTCACGACGATGAAGTTGATCACCACCAGGATCGCGAACACGATCAGACCGACCGCGAAATTGCCGCCGATCAGGAAATGGCCGAAGCTTTCGATGACCTGGCCCGCGGCGCCGGTGCCGGTATGGCCCTCCAGCAGCACCACCCGGGTCGACGCCACGTTCAGCGACAGGCGCAGCATGGTGGTGAACAGCAGCACCGAGGGGAAGGCCGCGAAGTCCAGCGGCCGCACCATGTAGGCCGACACCAGCATGACCATCAGCGCGATCGCGATGTTGAAGGTGAACAGCAGGTCCAGCACGAAGGGCGGCAGCGGCAGCACCATCATGACCAGGATCATGACCACCACCAGCGGGGCGGCCAGGGCCCGCAGCGGCAGCGCGGCGAGCAGGGGCTGCAGTCGCTGCAGGCCGGGCATGAGAGGCGGGGGGGTGTTCATCGGTCGGGTGCTGGGGGCGAGGGCGGTTCGTGTTGGGGATCGAGCGCGGCCGGCACCGGCAGCTCGGGCAGGCCCGCGGGCATGGGCGCGCGCCCGGCTGCGGAGGCACGCAGCTGGTAGACATAGGCCAGCACCTGCGCCACGGCCGCGTAGAGCGCGGCGGGAATCTCGCAGTCGACCTCGCCATGGGCGTACAGCGCGCGCGCCAGGGCGGGCGCCTGCAGCACGGGCACGCCATTGGACTGGGCCAGGTCACGGATGCGCATGGCCAGCAGGTCCAGCCCCTTGGCGACCACGCGCGGCGCGGCCATGCGGCCTTCCTCGTACTTGAGCGCGACCGCGTAGTGCGTCGGGTTCATGACCACCAGGTCGGCGCCGGGGACGGCCGCCATCATGCGGCGGCGCACCTGATCGCGCATCAGCGCCCTGATCTTGGCCTTCACTTCCTGATTGCCTTCGAGCTCGCGGTGCTCGTCGCGCGCCTCGCGCTGGCTCATCTTCAGGCGCCGGTGCAGCAGCTGCCGCTGCAGCGGCAGGTCGACGGCGGCGAACAGGCCCAGGGCGATCAGCAGCAGGGCCAGGCCGCCGAGCAACAGCCCGCCGATCCCGCTCGCGGCGGCCGGCAAGGGCAGGGCCAGCATGCCGGAGAAGGCGTCGAGCCGCGTGTACAGGTAGGCGGCCCCGACCGCGCCCAGCACCAGGCTCAGCAGGCTGGCCTTGAGCGCCTGGCTCAGCTGTTCCGTGGAGAAGAAGCGCCCCAGTCCGGCGATCGGGTTGAGCTTGGAGAAGCTGGGCGCGACGGCCTTCAGGCTCCAGTTCCAGCCGCCGCCGGCCAGCGCGCCGAGCACGCCGGCGAGCCCCATCACCAGGCCCACCGGCACGATCACCTGCAGCATCCGGGCGCCACCCTGGGCCAGACGCTCGCCCATGGCCGCGGTCGAGCGCAGCTCGGACGGCGTGAAGCGCAAGTCGCTCGCCACCATGTCCAGCAGCCAGCGCGCCAGCCAGGGGCTGGCCGTCGCCAGCAGCAGCGCGCCGGTGGCCACCAGCATGAAATGGCCCAGGTCCCGCGAGCGTGCGACCTGGCCCTGCTCGCGCGCCTTGCGGATCTTGCGCGCGGAGGCCGGCAGGTTGCGGTCTTGGGAGTCGGTGGACATGGGCGGCGAAAGCTGACCAGGCCATTATGGAAAGCCCGTGCGCGCACTTAAGCCGGAAAAGCGGGGCAGAACCGCCCCTGTTCCCGCCGTGGCGCCGTCTGCCGGGGCGCCCCGCTCAAGTTCCCGGCGGGGGCGCCGATAAGGGTTTGCAGGGCTCGAAGGCCGTTCCTCACGGCGGCCCGGCACAGGGAAAGACTTACGGCATGCTCGTCATCGTTGGCTACTTCGTGGCACTGGGCTGCATCTTTGGCGGCTTCATCCTCCATGGCGGCAGCATAGGTGTCGTGCTGGCCGCGCTGCCGACCGAAATGATGGTGATCGGCGGCGGCGCGTTTGGCGCCTTCGTCGTGAACAACCAGCCCAAGGTACTCAAGGCCACCTTCGGCGCCATCCCCAAGCTGCTCAAGGGCTCCAAGTACACCAAGGCACGCTACATGGAGCTGATGGCCCTGCTCTACGAGATCCTGCAGAAGGCCCGCAAGGAAGGCCTGATGGCCGTCGAGAAGGACGTGGACGCGCCGCACGAGTCGCCGCTGTTCAAGAAGTACGCGACGGTCGGCAGCGACCACCACGTCGTGGAATTCATCACGGACTACCTGCGCATGATGGTCTCGGGAAACCTCAACGCCCACGAGATCGAGTCGCTGATGGACAGCGAGATCGAGACCCACCACCACGAGGCCCATGCCCCGGTGGCGGCGATCCAGCGCGTGGCCGGCGGCCTCCCGGCCTTCGGCATCGTCGCTGCGGTGCTGGGGGTGGTCAACACCATGGGCTCGGTGGGCCAGCCCCCGGCCGTGCTGGGCGCGATGATCGGCTCGGCCCTGGTGGGGACCTTCCTGGGTATCCTGCTGGCCTACGCCATCGTCGAGCCGCTGGCCGGCCTGCTGGAGCAGAAGAACGACGAGGGCACCAAGGAGTTGCAATGCATCAAGACCACCCTGCTGGCCAGCATGCAGGGCTATGCCCCGCAGGTGGCCATGGAATTCGGCCGCAAGGTCCTGTACTCGACCGAGCGTCCCAGCTTCTCCGAGCTGGAAGGCCACGTCAAGGGACGCAAGGCCTGAGCGGGCAGGGCGACAAGGAGCCGAGATGGCCATTGATCCGAAGAAACACCAGACCATCATCGTCAGGCGGGTGCGCAAACAGGCCCACGCCCACCACGGCGGCGCCTGGAAGATCGCCTACGCCGACTTCGTCACGGCCATGATGGCCTTCTTCCTGCTGATGTGGCTGCTGGGCGCGACGACCGAAGGCGACCGCAAGGGCATCGCCGACTATTTCTCGACGCCGCCCAAGCTGGCGCGCGTCGAGGGAGGCTCGGGCCTGGGCGACGGCTCGCATGTCCTCAAGGGCGGCGGCACCGACCTGACGCGCAGCATGGGCCAAGTCAGGCGCGGCGACGTCCTGTCGCCCCAGAGCTCCAGCCACCTGCGGGCCATGCAGGAGGCGGCCGAGCAGGCCGCGCTCAAGCGCCGCGTGGTGCAGGTCCTGAGCCAGCATCCGCGCCTGGCCCAGTTCCTGCCTCAGATCCGCATCGACATCACGCCCGACGGGCTGCGCATACAGATCGTCGACGAGCAAAACCGCCCCATGTTCGACACGGGCAGCGCGCAGGTCAAGGACTACATGCGCGAGATCCTGCGCGAGATCGGCGCGGTGCTGGCCGAGGTGAACAACAAGATCAGCCTGACCGGCCACACCGATGCCGCGATCTACCAGCGCGGCGAGCGCGGCTACAGCAACTGGGAGCTGTCGGCCGACCGTGCCAATGCCTCGCGGCGCGAACTGGTGGCGGGCGGGCTGCAGGAGGGACAGGTGGTTCGCGTGCTGGGGCTGGCCTCCAGCGCGCTGCTGGACAAGGAGGACCCGCGCAACGCGGTCAATCGCCGCATCAGCATCATCGTCATGAACCGGGACGCCGAGCGGCGCTTCGACCGCGACGGCGACGTCGAGATCGGCTCGGCCGCGGCGGTCGGCCCGGCGCTGCACCCCGGACCCGCCGATTGATCCGGCTCAAGTTTTTCCGCCCGCCGCCGATAAGCCTGTCAACGCCCACTTCGCCCGCAAGGAACCCTCATGAGCACCGCTGCCGACCTGAAGTTTCTGATCGTCGATGACTTCTCAACCATGCGCCGCATCGTGCGCGGCCTGCTCAAGGAAATCGGCTACCAGAATGCCGAGGAGGCCGAGGACGGGGCCGTGGCCCTGCAGATGCTGCAGAGCGGGAGCTTCGACTTCGTGGTCAGCGACATCAACATGCCCAATATGAACGGCTTCGATCTGCTGGCCCAGGTCAAAGCCGACGAGCGGCTCAAGCGCCTGCCCGTGCTCATGGTGACCGCCGAGGCGCGCAAGGAGGACATCGTGCGCGCCGCACAGAACGGCGCCGCGGGCTACATCGTCAAGCCTTTCACCAAGGCGACGCTGGAGGAGAAGATCCAGAAGATCATGCAGAAGATGGGGCACTGAAATGAGCGCGCACATGCCTTCAGACACCGCCGCCAGCGCCCACGCCACCGCCTCGCCCGAGGTGTTCCAGAAGCTGGGCGAGATGACGCGCAGCCTGCACGACACCCTGGTTCAGCTCGGCGTCATGCCCCGGCTGGGCGAGATCGCCGACAGCCTGCCCGACGCGCGCAGCCGCCTGAGCTACATCGCCGAGAAAACCGGCACGGCCGCCGAGAAGGTGCTGAACCTGGTCGACCAGGCCAAGGCCGAGCACGACCACATCGCCAGCGAGACCCGCCGCATGGCCCAGGCCATCGTGGCCGATCCGGTCAAGGCCGTTGCCAGCGGCGGCGTGATGAATTTCGTCGGCGACGTCGAGGCCGCCACCATCCGCATCGACCGCCACCTGACCGACATCATGCTGGCCCAGGACTTTCACGACCTCACCGGCCAGGTCGTGGCCAAGGTCGTGGCCCTGGCCGCCGACATCGAGGACCAGTTGGTCCATCTGCTGTTGCAGACGGCGCCCTCGGACCAGGTGCACAAGGTGGAGCAGCAGTTCCTCAACGGCCCCGTGGTCAGTCCGCAAGGCCGCACCGACGTGGTCACCAACCAGGAGCAGGTCGACGACCTGCTGGCCAGTCTGGGCTTTTGAAATGTAGTGCCCCCACGCTCATCACTGCGTGTATTCGCTGCCCCCCCGAGGGGGTGCAGGCCTCCTTTGGGGCGGCCCGGCAGGAGGCCTGGGCGCCGACGTTCAGTGCAGCTTGAGGCCGCCGCTGGCCTTGCCCTTGCCGGCGCGCGCGGGCGGGTTGCACAGGCCGCAGACGAAGTGCCGGGCAATCTCGTGCGGGTGCGTCACGAAACGCCCGCCGCATTTGGAGCAGGGCGTCATGGTCACCATCTTGTTGTCCATGAACTTGACCAGGCGCCAGGCGCGGGTCACCGAGATCTGCGGGTTCAGGTCCTGGGCCTGGATCTGCTCGAGGTAGAGACTGTAGGCCTTGATGATGGCGTCGATCTCTTCGAGCTCGGTGGCCTTGTTCAGGTACTCGTGGATGTTCATGAACAGCGAGGCGTGGATGTTGGGCTGCCAGGTCATGAACCAGTCGGTCGAAAACGGCAGCTGTCCCTTCGGAGGGGAACAGCCGGCGACTTCCTTGTACAGGCGCAGCAGGCGCTCGTACGACAGGTCGGTCTCGGCCTCCAGTACCTGCAGGCGGGCGCCGAGCCGGATCAGGGCCACGGCCGTTTCGATCTGCCGGGCTTCGAAGAGGATGCTCTTGTGCGACATGAGGCGCTCGCGGACAGCGGATGGCCGGCGGGTGCGGGCTCAGGCCGCTTCCTGGTGCCGTCCGGCCATCAGCAGGCTGGCGTGCAGGCGTGAGGTGGCCAGATGGGACTCGGGCTTGCCGTGGTTGGTCAGCAGGCGCCACACGAGCTCGTCGTCAACCCTCAGGCGACACAGCAGGGTGCTGCCGGAGGCGATCTTGAGCAACTGGGCCGGGCTTAGCGCGGCGATCATGTCGGCCGATTCTTCGGAGATGCCGAGGCGGAACAGGGCTTGGGGACGGTCGCTGCGGATCAGGTGCTGGGCCAGCATCAGATAAGAGAGATTGGCCTCGCGGATTTCATTCAGGATCTGGTCGGTTTGGCTGGACATCATGCTCTCGGCGGCTTCGGCGGGCTGACCTGGAGGCTCCTCAAGTCGCGCCCGGGTTTGTCAATGTTGGTTTTAATTTGAAACTAACTGTACAGCTCGCCGACAGGGTTCCAGCACCCGGCGCTGTCTGATTTTGGCCTGGAATTTGTCCGACACGCCTGTAAGGCAAATTCCGACAAACGGTCTCCGATGCCGCGCCAGCCCGCGCGGCCGCTGTCCCGAGGCGCGCCCCATAGAAGAGGCGCCGCGGCCTTCGCCGTCGCCATCGACCTGCGGCGCATCCGCTTCGCAGGACAAACCGCTAAAGCCCGAGCCCTTGCCTGTCGATAGCCATGCAAGAGGTTCGAGCGATCGGGCTTCGAAAACCGGAATGGCCTCCAGGGAGGCGGCGAGGGCGCTTGCGCCGCGTCGTCCCGCGGCGAGCTGATCCGGGTGTCGCCGGCGCAAGCCGGCAGGACAGGGCGGCCACAGCCTGCCTGTCGCGGGAACGCCGGTGTGCAAGCCGGATGTCATTTCAATAAGGAGTCTCAACATGGGTATGTCTGTCAATACCAACGTCGTCTCGATGAACGCCCAGCGCAACCTCGGCGCCTCGCAGAACACATTGGCCACGGCCATGCAGCGGCTGTCGTCGGGCCTGCGCGTCAACAGCGCCAAGGACGATGCCGCCGGGCTGGCCATCTCGGAGCGCATGAACGCGCAGGTGCGGGGCCTGAACGTGGCCGCGCGCAATGCCAACGACGGCATCTCGCTGGCCCAGACCGCCGAGGGCGCCCTGGGCAAGGTCGGCGACATGCTGCAGCGCATGCGCGAGCTGGCCGTGCAGTCGGCCAACGCGACCAACAGCCAGACCGACCGCGACGCGCTGCAGGCCGAGGTCAGCCAGCTCAAGGACGAGATCGACCGCGTGGCCAACACCACGGCGTTCAACGGCAAGAAGCTGCTGGACGGCAGCTTCCTGGCCGAGAAGTTCCAGGTCGGCGCCAACGCCAGCGAGACCATCGACGTGGCCTCGATCGCCGACGCCAACCTCGCGCAGCTGGGCTCGGTGAGCTCGGCGTCCACGCAGAACTCCACCGCCATCACCGACCTGACGGCGGCAGCCGCGGGCGGCTTGCTGATCAACGGCACGGACATCGGCGCGCTGACGGCGGCGGGCACCACGCAGGAGCGCCAGGCGCAGGTGGTCGACGCGATCAACCGCGTGGCCACGACCACCGGGGTGAACGCCTATTTCGACACGGCCAACGCCAAGATCGTGCTGACCTCGGACAGCAACATCACGCTGACCGGCACCGCGGACGCCGCGCGTCTGGGCTTCGACCTGAGCGAGGACGCCACGGCCGCCACCACCACGGGCGTCACCACGCTGGACATCTCGTCCTACGGCGGCGCCAACCTGGCGCTCAAGCAGATCGACAGCGCGCTGGACCAGATCAACTCCTCGCGCGCCACGCTGGGCGCGCTGCAAAGCCGCTTCGAGAACGCCATCGCCAGCATCCAGGTGACGGCGGAGAACACCTCGGCGGCGCGCGGCCGCATCGTGGACGCCGACTTCGCCACCGAAACCTCCAACCTGTCGCGCTCGCAGATCCTGCAGCAGGCCGGCACAGCCATGGTGGCCCAGGCCAACCAGCTGCCGCAGCAGGTGCTCTCGCTGCTGCGCTGATCCGGCTCGCACCGGAGGGCCGCCCCGGGGGGCCGCGCCTGGCGGCCCCCCGGGGCTTTTTCGCGAGATGGCGGGCAAAGGGGGGCTTTTTCCCGCGATGCCCGCGCTGGCGCCTGTCCAAGAATCGATGCTGCCGTAAAGGTATGCCGGCCACCACGCCGGAAGTCATCGATTTCTCAAGGAAAGCTGCCATGCCCCAGACGATCAACACCAACGTCATCTCGCTCAATGCCCAGCGCAACCTGAACACCAGTCAGAGCGCGCTGGCCACGGCCATGCAGCGGCTGTCGTCGGGCCTGCGCGTCAACAGCGCCAAGGACGATGCCGCCGGCCTGGCCATCGCCGAGCGCATGAACACCCAGATCCGCGGCCTGAACGTGGCCGCGCGCAACGCCAACGACGGCATCTCGCTGGCCCAGACCGCCGAGGGCGCCCTGGGCAAGGTCGGCGACATGCTGCAGCGCATCCGCGAGCTGGCCGTGCAGTCGGCCAATGCCACCAACAGCCAGAGCGACCGCGACGCGCTGCAGGCCGAGGTCAGCCAGCTCAAGGACGAGATCGACCGCGTGGCCAACACCACGGCGTTCAACGGCAAGAAGCTGCTGGACGGCAGCTTCCTGGCCGAGAAGTTCCAGGTCGGCGCCAATGCCAGCGAGACCATCGACGTGGCCTCGATCGCCGACGCCAACCTCGCGCAGCTGGGCTCGGTGAGCTCGGCGTCCACGCAGAACTCCACCGCCATCACCGACCTGACGGCGGCAGCCGCGGGCGGCTTGCTGATCAACGGCACGGACATCGGCGCGCTGACGGCGGCGGGCACCACGCAGGAGCGCCAGGCGCAGGTGGTCGACGCGATCAACCGCGTGGCCACGACCACCGGGGTGAACGCCTATTTCGACACGGCCAACGCCAAGATCGTGCTGACCTCGGACAGCAACATCACGCTGACCGGCACCGCGGACGCCGCGCGTTTGGGCTTTGACCTGAGCGAGGACGCCACGGCAGCCACCACCACGGGCGTCACCACGCTGGACATCTCGTCCTACGGCGGTGCCAACCTGGCGCTCAAGCAGATCGACAGCGCGCTGGACCAGATCAACTCCTCGCGCGCCACGCTGGGCGCCCTGCAAAGCCGCTTCGAGAACGCCATCGCCAGCATCCAGGTGACGGCCGAGAACACCTCGGCGGCGCGCGGCCGCATCATGGACGCCGACTTCGCGGCCGAGACGGCCATGCTGTCCAAGACCCAGATCCTGCAGCAGGCGGGCACGGCCATGGTGGCCCAGGCCAACCAGCTGCCTCAGCAGGTGCTCAAGCTGCTGCAGGGCTGATGGTCGCCCGAGGCCAGCGCGCCTGAGCGGCCGGCGCCGCGCGGCCCCTCAAGTTTTGCGCCTGGAGTGCCGATAGCAGGGCGATCACAAGGAGTCTTCGGATGGCAGGCATTTCCTCTCCCGGCATCGGCAGCGGCCTGGACGTGGGCAGCATCGTGTCGCAGCTGGTCGCGCTGGAGCGCCGGCCGATCGAGCTGCTGGCGCAGCAACAGTCCAAGCTCAGCGCCCAGCTGTCCTCGTTCGGCCTGATGCAGAGCTACATGTCCAACCTGCAGTCCGCCGCAGCGCAGCTGGCCAAGCCCGAGTTCTGGAGCGCGGTGAGCGCGAGCAGCAGCGACACGGCCTCAGTCGGGGCCACGGCCAGCGCGGGAGCGCCGTCCGGAAGCTACAGCGTGACGGTCACCCAGCTGGCCCAGGCCCAGTCCCTGGCCTCGCCCGCGTTCTCGAGCGCGCAGGCCGTGGTCGGCACGGGCACGCTGCGCATCCAGCTCGGCAGCTGGAGCGCGGACATGGGCAGCTTCACGGCCAAGAGCGGCACCAGCGCGGTGGACATCGAGATCGGCAGCGGCGACCAGACGCTGGAAGGCCTGCGCGCCAAGATCAACGCCGCGAATGCCGGCGTGAGCGCCAGCATCGTCCAGGACGTGCAGGGCGCTCGCCTGGTCCTCACCTCGACCGCGACCGGCGCGCAAAACGGCTTCCAGGTCACCGCCCCGGTGGACAACGGCGGCCTGTCGGCCCTGGTGGCCAACCCGCCGGCCACCAGCGCCACGCCGCCGCCGACCGGCATGCTCCAGACCCAGGCCGCGCGCAACGCCCAGGCCACGGTCAATGGGCTGTCGGTGGAGTCGTCCAGCAACCTGCTCGACCAGGCCATCCAGGGCGTGAGCCTCAC
This sequence comes from Ramlibacter sp. 2FC, assembly GCF_005503345.1. Taxonomy (NCBI): domain Bacteria; kingdom Pseudomonadati; phylum Pseudomonadota; class Betaproteobacteria; order Burkholderiales; family Comamonadaceae; genus Ramlibacter; species Ramlibacter sp. 2FC. The sequence continues at coordinate 37,214 of NZ_SCMM01000018.1, read as the reverse complement.
CTTGAACAAGGCCACGGCGAGCCCGGTGACCATAGGCGTCGGCACCGATCAGGCGACGCTCAAGAAGGGCGTCGAGGCCTTCGTCGGCGCTTACAACGAGCTCAGCCGCTTCCTGAGCACGCAGACCCGCTACGACGCCGGCACCAAGCTGGCCGGCTCGCTGCAGGGCGACGCCACGGCGCTGAACCTGCAGGGGCGATTGCGCAGCCTGGTGCAGCAGAACACCTCGGCCTCCGCCAGCTTTTCCACGCTGTCGGCCATCGGCCTTGAGACGCAGCGCGACGGCACGCTCAAGCTCAACGAGACGCGGCTCGCCGCGGCCCTGGCCGCCCCCCAGGAACTGGCCAAGGCCTTCAGTCAGATCGATGCCGGCAACCCTGCCAACCAGGGCATGGCCCTGCGCTTCAAGAGCCTGGCCGACGCCGCCATCGGCACGGACGGCCTGCTGACGCAGCGCAGCAGCGGCCTGCAGGCGGCTGTCCAGCGCAACGAGGACGCCCAGGCCCGCGTGGAGACCCGGGTCCAGGCCGTGCAGCAGCGGCTGCTGCGCCAGTACGGCGCGCTGGACGGCCAGCTCGGCCGTCTCAGCAGCCTGAGCAGCTACGTGTCCCAGCAGGTCGCCAACTGGAACAAGAGCAGCGAGTGAGCGTGGCCCGGGCCGCAAAAGGCTTCAAGTCGGCGCCCATGCGGCCGATAACTCCAATGACTGATTCATTTGAGGAGGCCCATCGATGTTCGCCACTTTCAGAAGCCAGGCCAGCGCCTACGGACAAATCCAGTTGCAAACCGGCGTGAGCGCGGGCGATCCGCACCAGCTCGTCGCCATGCTGTTCGACGGCGTCCTGAGCGCCATCGCCGCAGCGCGCGGCGCCTTGCAGCGCGGCGACATCGGCGCCAAGGGCCAGCACATCGGCAAGGCGGTCCGCATCGTCGAGGAAGGCTTGCGCTGCGCCCTCGACCAGGAGCGGGGCGGCGAGCTGGCGCGCAACCTCAACGACGTCTATGCCTACGTCAACCTGCGCCTGACCCAGGCCAATCTGCGCAACGACGCCGCCGCGCTGCACGAGTGTCAGGAGCTGCTCGCGCCGATCCGAGAAGCCTGGATGGCCATCCGGGCGCAGCAGCGGGCCGCAGCATGAGCAGGGCCTTCTCCATGGCGCAGCAGGACCCCGCCCCCGAACCCATGGCGTCGCTTCCCGAGAAGCCGGAAAAGCCAGGCCTGCTCGGCTACTACAGCGCCATCGAGCAGGCCAGCGAGAACATGCTGGCCGCGGCCCGAAGCGGCGACTGGGAGCTGGTGATGCGGCTGGAGGGTGCCTGCGCGGTGCTGATCTCCCAGCTCAGGCACGCCGCGAGCGACCTCAGGCTGTCGCCCGACGACGCGCGGCTCAAGCACCAGATGATGCTGCGCATCCTGCGCAACGACGCCGAGATCCGGCACCTGACCGAGCCCTGGCTGGAGGACCTGGCGCGGTTGCTGGCCGACCCGTCCAAGCCCTTGCACTGAGGACCGCGCCTCACACCTGCATGTTCATGATGTCGGTGTAAGCCTGGACCAGGCGGTTGCGCACCTGCAGGGTGGCCTGGAAACCGATCTGCGCCTTCTGCATCGCGACCATGGTCTGCTCCAGCGAGACGGCGGGGTTGCCGAGCTGGACCTGGCGCTGCATCTCGGCGACCTGGCCCTGGGCCTGGCTGACTGCGCCCAGCGCCTGGTTCAGTGCCTGCGAGAAGCCGGCCTCGGCGGCCGCGGACTTGTCCGCGCGCGCCACCTGGCCCGGCAGGACCACGCCGCTGCGCGCGAGCGCCTGTTCGAAGTTGAAGGGTTTGAGCTGAACGTTCATGGCTGGGGGCGAGCTTGGGGCCTCAGAACCTGTTTGCCGGCACGCAGGTCCCGGCCAGTCTCATCTTAGGCCGGGCGGCCCGGGGCAATGGCCCGAACTGAGCCGGGTTTGGGCCGTTGTTTGGCGAACCCAGTGCCTTGAGTTGGCCGAACAATCGCATCAACCCAAGCATCGCGGCAAGGGGCCTTGGCCAGTGGGGCGGAGCCCGGCGGCCGCGATGCAGGACCGCCCGCCAGCCCGTCGATGGACCACGTCGTGAACCTTCCGCAATCTCCCGCTGCTGCGCCGCCCGCCTACCTGGAGCGCCTGGCGGCGATGCCGGTGCGCCGCAAGCTCTGGCTGGGGACCGCGCTGACGGCGCTGCTGGCCGTTCTCATCTCGCTCTTCCTGTGGTCGAGCCGGCCCGACTACAAGGTGCTGTACACCAACCTGTCCGACAAGGACGGCGGAGCGATCATCGCCCAGCTCGCGCAGCTGAACGTGCCCTATCGGCACGCCGACGGCGGCGCGGCCATCCTGGTGCCGGCGGACAAGGTGCACGACACCCGGCTGAAACTGGCCTCCTCGGGCCTGCCCAAGGGCTCGACGGTCGGCTTCGAGCTGATGGACAACGCCCGCTTCGGCATCACCCAGTTCCAGGAGAGGCTGACCTTCCAGCGCGGGCTGGAAGGCGAGCTGACGCGCTCCATCGAAGGCCTGGCGGCCGTGAGCCAGGCCCGGGTCCATCTGGCTCTGCCCAGCCAGAACGGCTTCTTCCGCGAGCAGCAAAAGCCCTCGGCCTCGGTGCTGCTCAAGCTGCATGCCGGCCGCTCGCTGGAGCGCGCCCAGATCGCGGGCATCGTGCACCTGGTCTCGTCCAGCGTGTCCGAGCTGTCGCCGCGGGCCGTGTCCATCGTCGACCAGAACGGCGCCCTGCTGACCGAGGCGGCCGACGCCAAGGCGCTGGGCCTGGATTCGAGCCAGCTGCAGTACATCGCCAACCTGGAGGCGAGCTACGCCCGGCGCATCACCGACATCCTGGAGCCCGTACTGGGCCGCGACAACCTGCGCGCCCAGGTCACGGCCGACGTGGACTTCAGCCAGACCGAGTCGACCTCGGAGCAGTTCAGGCCCAACCAGGGGAGCGAGCCGGCCACCGTTCGCAGCCAGCAGAGCTCCGAGTCCGCGCAGCCTGGCGCGGCCCCGGCAACCGGCATTCCGGGCGCTGCCAGCAACCAGCCGCCGGTGCCGGCTTCGGCGCCGGTCAACGGCCCGCCGCAGGCCCTGCAGGCAGCGGCGTCGGGGGCAGGCGGCGGCGGCGCGAAGCGCGACACGGTCACCAACTTCGAGGTCGACAAGACCGTGCGCGTGACACGCAACGCCAGCGGCAGCATCAAGCGCCTGAGCGTCGCCGTGGTGGTCAACCACCGCGCGGTCAGCGACGGCCAGGGCAAGGTCGGCACGGCGGCGCTGGCGCCGGAGGAGATCGAGAAGCTCTCGGCCCTGGTGCGCGAGTCCATCGGCTTCAACGCGGCCCGCGGCGATTCGGTGCAGGTGGTGAACGCCGCCTTCCGGGAGGCCGTCAGTGTGGAGTTGCCGCCGCTGCCCCTGTGGCAGCGCCCCGAAGTGCTGGAGCTGGCCCGCCAGTTCGGCATGCCCATGCTGCTGACGCTGCTGGCCCTGGTCATCGCGCTGGCCGTCGTTCGTCCGGCCCTGCGGGCGTTCGCCGGGTCCGCCCGGCCCCGCGCCAGGACGCTGGACGCGGTGGTCGGCGACGCCGAAGGCCTGCCGGCGCTGCCGGGCGCGGCTGGCGGCCTGGCGCCGACGCAGGCCCTGCCCGAAGCGGCCAAGGTGGCGCTGCTCCCGGCCTCGGCGAGCGCTGACCGGCTGGACGCCGTGCGCGAGCTGGCCCGCGCCAACCCGGTGGCGGTGGCCAACATCGTGCGCAGCTGGGTGTCGCAGGAGGCGAGCTGAGCCCATGGCCCCCGAGACTGCGCCCCACCATCCTGTGAAGCTCATTAGCCATGGATGAACTCGGACTCCAGGATTCGGCCATTCTGCTCATGTCGCTGGGCGAGGAGGAGGCGGCCGAGGTGTTCAAGCACCTCGCGCCCAAGGAGGTGCAGCGCCTGGGCGAGACCATCGCCAGGATGAAGGTCATTCCGCGCGAGCGCGTCGACGCGGTGCTGGAGCGGTTCACGGCCGACGCGTCCGGGCAGAGCATGCTGGTCGGCGACACCGACGAGTACGTGAAGTCCGTGCTGCGCAAGGCCCTGGGCGAAGACAAGGCCAGCCTGCTGATCGACCGCATACTGCAGGGCAGCGACGTCACGGGCATCGAGAGCCTGAAATGGATGGACGGCAACTCGGTCGCCGAACTGCTGCGCAACGAGCACCCGCAGATCGTCGCTGCCATCCTGGTCCACCTGGAGTTCGACCAGGCATCCGAGGTGCTCAAGCATTTCACCGAGCGGCAGCGCAACGAGGTCATGATCCGCATCGCGACCCTGGACGGCATCCAGCCCTCGGCCCTGAAAGACCTCAACGAGGTGCTGTCCAAGGTGCTGGCGGGCGGCGACAAGCTGCGCAAGGCCTCGCTGGGCGGCGCCAAGACCGCGGCCGAGATCATCAACATGATGGGATCCAAGGTCGAGGGCTCGGTGCTGGACTACATCCGGGAAAACGATGGCGAGCTGGCGCAGAAGATCATGGACAACATGTTCACCTTCGAGGACTTGCGCAAGATCGACGGCCGCGGCCTCCAGCTGCTGCTCAGGGAGGCGCCGTCCGATGCGCTGATCGTCGCGCTCAAGGGCGCGACGCCCGACCTCAGGGAAAAGATCTTCAGCAACATGTCCACGCGCGCGGCGGAGAGCCTGCGCGACGACCTCGAGTCCCGCGGCCCGGTCCGGGTTTCCGAGGTCGAGGCTCAGCAAAAGGAGCTGCTCAAGATCGTGCGCCGTCTGGCGGACGAGGGCCAGCTTGCGCTGGGCGGCGGCGGGGACGACAGCTTCATCTAGGGCCATGAGCGAACGACGCCCCAACCGCTTCATCCCGCGCGAGGAACTGCGCGCCTATGTGGCCTGGAAGCCCGGCAACCTGGGCGAGCGTGATCGCGTCCCGCCCGCGGACGCCGCGCCGGACGCCCTCGCGGCCCAGGCGCTGGCGGCGCAGCAGGCGATGCAGATGCAGGCGCTGCGCGAAGCCGCGCACGAGGAGGGCTATCGCGAGGGTCTGCAGGCGCTTGAGGCATTCAAGCAGGCCCATGCAGCCGAGGCGGCCGCCCGCATGGAGCCGCTGCTGGCGGCCCTCCAGTCGCGCTTGGCCGGGCTGGAGCAGGGCCTGGCCGCGCAGGTGGCCGTGCTCGCGACCGAGATCGCGCGCCAGGTCGTGCACCACGAGCTCGCCACCCGGCCCGAGCTGATCGAGGCCGTGGCGCAGGACGCCCTCGCGGCCCTGGTCCACTCGGCGCGCCAGCTGCGCATCCGGCTGCATCCCGAGGATCGGGAGTGGCTGGTGGCCCAGGGCAGCCTCGACCTGGCGTCGCGCCAGGCCGTGCTGCTGGCCGATCCCGGACAGGCACGTGGCGGCTGCGTGGTCGAGTCCGACATCGCGGGCGTCGACGCCTCGGTGCCGGCGCGCTGGCGGCGCGTGCTCGCTGCCCTGGGCCTGGAGAGCCCCTGGCGTGCCGCCGACCCCTCTGCCCGGAGCGGCGCATGAACCCTGCGCCCGCGCAGCCACAGGCGGTCCTCGGCCTGAGCGAAGACTGGCGGCGCTACATGGACGGTCTGCGCCGGCGCGCCGCCAATGCCCAGCGCTTCGAGAGCTGGGGCACCCTGGTGCGCGTCACCGGCCTGGTGCTCGAGGCGGCCGGCATCCGCCTGCCGGTCGGCGCCCTGTGCGCGGTCCATGTCGCCGGCCAGGCGCCGGTGCACGCCGAGGTGGTGGGCTTCGCCGGGGACCGCAGCTACCTCATGCCCGGCGGCGACGTGCAGGGCCTGGTCAGCGGCGCCATCGTCAAGCCGCTGGCCGGCCGCGCCACGGCGGCGCAGCTGGGCCAGGCCGACGAGGCCGGCATTTCCCCGAACACGCTTGGCCTGCGCCTGCCCATGGGCGAGGGCCTGCTGGGGCGCGTGGTCGACGCCTACGGCCAGCCCCTGGACCCTCATGGGCCGCTGCACGGGGTGCGCAGCGAGGCCCTGGGCCGACGGCCCATCAATGCGATGGAGCGTGCCCCGGTGCGCCAGCCCCTGGACACCGGCGTGCGGGCCATCAACGCCATGCTGACCGTGGGCCGCGGTCAGCGCATCGGCCTGTTCGCGGGCTCGGGCGTGGGCAAGTCCGTGCTGCTGGGCATGATGGCGCGCTACACCCAGGCCGACGTGATCGTGGTCGGCCTGATCGGCGAGCGCGGTCGCGAGGTCAAGGAGTTCGTCGAGGACATCCTGGGGGCCGAGGGCCTGTCCCGCTCGGTGGTGGTGGCGGCGCCGGCCGATGCGCCGCCCCTGGCGCGGCTGCAGGGCGCCAACTACGCAGCGGCCATCGCCGAGTCGTTCCGCGATGCAGGCCGCCATGTGCTGCTGCTGATGGATTCGCTCACGCGCTACGCCATGGCCCAGCGCGAGATCGCGCTGGCCATCGGCGAGCCGCCGGCCACCAAGGGCTATCCGCCGAGCTGCTTCGCCAAGCTGCCCCAGCTGGTGGAGCGCAGCGGCAACGGCCTGCACGGCGTGGGCTCGATCACGGCCTTCTACACGGTGCTCAGCGAGGGCGACGACCAGCAGGACCCGATCGCCGACGCCTCGCGCGCCATCCTCGACGGCCACATCGTGCTGACGCGGGAGCTGGCCGAGGCCGGGCATTACCCTGCCATCGACATCGAGAAATCGGCCTCGCGCGTGATGCACAACGTAACCACGCCGCCGCACCAGGCTGCCGCGCGGCGCCTGCGGCAGCTGCAGGCGCGCTACAGCCGCAGCCGCGACCTGCTGCAGCTCGGCGCCTACGTGAGCGGCCAGGACGCCGAGCTCGACGCCGCCCTGCAGGCCCAGCCGGCCGTGCGCGCGCTGCTGCAGCAGGACATGCACGAGACGGCGACGCTGGCCGACAGCGTCGCCCAGCTGAACGCCTGTGTCTCGGCGCGCTGAACCTCCCTTCCGATCGCCCGCCACCCGGATCACCATGCAAGCTCTGTCCCATCCCTTCCACAGCCTGGCGCTGGCTCTCACCCAGGCCGAGCAACAGCGCGACGCCGCGCAGGCCCAGGTCCTGCAGGCCCGGCAGGCCTTCGAGACCGCCCAGCAGCAAGCCCTGCAGCTGGACGCCTACCGCGACGAGTACCAGCGGCGCTGGAGCGGCCAGGCCGGACAACCGCGCGATGCAGGCACGCTGTGGTGCTACCAGTCGTTCCTGGAGCGGCTGCACCAGGCCATCGCGCAGCAGCAGCAGGCCTTGGGAACCCTGACGAGCCGGCTCGAGGTCCTGGCGCGCAGCCTACAGGCGCACGAGTTGCGCGCCGCCGCCATCCGCAAGCTCATCGAGCGCCGGCAGCAGGCCCTGCGGCAGGCCGAGGCGCGCCGCGACCAGAAACGCAGCGACGAGCAGGCCGCGCGCATGGCCTGGTCGGCCCGCCTGGGCGGGCCCGAGGCCCTGGTCGGCTGAGTCCCATGTCCACGCTCGCCACCCTGCCGGCGCCCACGGCCGCTCCCATGTCTGCCCGCGCGGGCGCGCCCGCGGCCGATCGTCCCAGAGCGCCCGCTGGCGGCCAGGGCCGCCAGAGCTTCGCCCAGTGCCTCCAGCGCTCGGCCGAGGCGCAGCCGGCGCCGGGGGCACCCGAAGCGGGGCTTGCGGACGATGCGGCCGCGCCGCCGGCCTCGGGCGCCGACGCCGCACAGGTGCCGCCTGCGCAGACGCAAGCGCCGACCGGTGGACCGGAACCCGAAGACGAGGAAGCGCAGGGCGCCGCGCCACCGCCGGACTGGCCCGCGCAGGCCATGGTCCTAGGCGGGCCCGCCTGGCCGCACGCCGCCACGACGGGTTCGGCGTCCGAGGGCGCCGCGGACCGGGCCATGGTTCCGACCTTGCGACTGCCCGGGGCGCGGCGCGATGCGGCCCTTGCCGCGCAGCGGGAACTGGGCGGCTCCGAGGCCCGCGAGGCGCAAGGGCCGGGCCCGCAAGACAGTGAGCAGGGGCCCGCCGGCCTTGCGGGCGGGCCGGGCGCCATGGCCGCCTGGGACGAGGCGAGGGCGCAAGCGCTGGACCCCGCGCTCACGCGCCTGATGGCGCCCGCGCCGGCGGCGGCCGGGCCGTCTGGCGAGACCCCCTGGCTGCCGCCGGGCTGGCCCCCGCTCGCGGCGACGCCGCCGGCCGCCGAGCCCGCGCATCCCGGCGCGGTGCAGGTCTACAACATCGCCGCCGCGCCGCACCAGCCCGAGTTTCCCGCGGCGCTGGCGCACCAGATCAGCTACCTGCTGCGCGAAGGGGTGCAGGAGGCGCGCCTGGAGCTGAACCCGGCCGAGCTGGGGCCGGTGCACGTGCACATCGCGGTCGCGGGCCAGCAGGCCCAGGTGGATTTCGCCGCGGCCGTGAGCAGCACGCGGGCGGCGCTCGAGGCCAGCCTGCCGGCACTGGCCAGCGCGCTGCAGGCCGCAGGCCTGACGCTCACCGGCGGCGGCGTCTCCCAGGAACAGGCGCCGGGCAGCAGCCAGCAGCGGCCGGCACGCGCTGCAGCGGCGTCGGACCGGGCCAGCGAGCGCAGCCAAGGGATCAGCCCGGCGCCGGCCGTGGCCCAGCGTGCCGGGCGGCTGGACCTCTACGCCTGAGCAACAGGCGGCACGTTCGATGCTTCGGTCTGGGCCGTATTTGCGCGCCTTATCCGGCGTTACGCCGATGGCGTCCCCGGAATAATCCTTGCTGAGTGTCGTCCGGCATGCGCCTTCCGGCCCATGCCAGGCGGTAGACCGAATCCCGAGGAAATGACCATGAGCACCGCCACGGCCGAAGCCACGGCCGCCCCGCCGACCAGGAAGCGCAGCATGAAGAAGCGGCTGGTGCTTCTTGCGCTGGTGCTCGCGCTCGGGGGCGGTGGCGCGGGCGCCTGGCTCTGGCTGCACGGCCATGCGGCGTCCGAGGCCGGCGCGTCGGCGCAGCAGAGCGCCAGGAAATCTCCGCCCGCGTTCTTCGCCATGGAGAACTTCGTGGTCAACCTCGCCGACAAGGAGTGGGAGCGCTTCGCCCAGATCGGCATCACGCTGGAGCTGGACGGCCCAGCGACGGCGGACAAGCTCAAGGCCTATACGCCCGTCATACGCAGCCAGGTGCTGATGCTGCTGGCCCACAAGACCTCCGCCGAGCTGCTGGAGCGCAGCGGCAAGGAGCAACTGGCCGCGGACATCGTGCGCGAGACCCTGCGCGCCATCGGCGAGCAGGGCGGGGGCGGGCCCGCGGCCCAGAGCGAGGCGGCAAAGGGCGAGCAGGCCAAGAGCACGGGCCCGGTGGTGCGCGTGCATTTCTCCAGCTTCATCATCCAGTAGCCGGACCGCGGCACCAGGTTGCGATGAACCAGCACATTCTTTCGCAGGACGAGGTCGACGCGCTGCTGCACGGCATCACCGGGGAGAGCCAGAAGCTCGAGCCGGAAGAGGTGCAGTTCGGCGGGGTGCGCGACTACGACATCGCGAGCCAGGAACGCATCGTGCGCGGGCGCATGCCCACGATGGAGATCATCAACGAGCGCTTTTCGCGCAACATCCGCGTCGGCCTGTTCAACTTCATACGCAAGAGCCCCGAGATTTCGGTCGGGGCCATCAAGGTGCAGAAGTACAGCGCCTTCCTGCGCCAGATCGTGGTGCCGACCAACCTCAACATCGTCGCGGTGACGCCGCTGCGCGGCTCCGGCCTGGTGGTCTGCGACCCGACCCTGGTCTTCGCCGTGATCGACGCCCTGTTCGGCGGCAACGGCAAGTTCCACGCCCGCATCGAAGGGCGCGACTTCTCGCCCACCGAGCAGCGCATCATCAACCGCCTGGTCGAGGTGATCTGCAGCGAGTACCAGAAAGCCTGGCACGGCATCTACCCGCTGGTGCTGGAGTACCAGCGCTCGGAGATGCAGCCGCAGTTCGCCAACGTGGCCACGCCCAGCGAGATCGTGGTCACGACTTCGTTCACGCTGGAGATCGGCGACACCACCGGCACCATCCACTTCTGCATTCCCTACGCCACGCTGGAGCCGATTCGCGACGTGCTGTATTCGACCGTGCAGGGCAACTCGGCCGAGCCCGACCGGCGCTGGGTCAAGCTGCTCACGCACCAGATCCAGGCGGCCGAGGTGCAGCTGGTGGCCGAGCTGGGCGCCGTGCCGGCCACCGTCGAGCAGTTGCTGTCTCTCAAGCCCGGCGATTTCCTCGAACTGGACCTCAACCCCCTGGTCGAGGCCAAGGTCGACGGCGTTCCGGTCTTCGAATGCCATTACGGCGTGTCCCACGGGAAGTACGCCATCAAGATTGAAAACATGCTGACCGGCCCCGAGTTCGGCTGGTTGGGAGAGCCCCATGCCACCTGAGACCGCAAGCCCCGACCCCGCGCAGGACGCCATGGCCGCCGAATGGGCGGCCGCGCTGGCCCAGCAACAGGAGGCCGAGAGCCCGCCCGCCGCGCCCGACAAGCTGCCCGACCGGGTGCGACCGGCCGCCTTCGCCCAGCTCTCGCCCTCCGCCCCCGGCACGGTGGGCCACGACATCCACATGGTGCTGGACATCCCGGTCCAGCTGACCGTGGAGCTCGGCCGCACGCGGATTCCGATCAAGCACATCCTGCAGCTGGCGCAGGGCTCGGTGATCGAGCTCGACGCCCTGGCCGGCGAGCCCATGGACGTGCTGGTCAACGGCTACCTGATCGCCCAGGGCGAGGTGGTGGTGGTCAACGACAAGTTCGGCATCCGCCTGACCGACATCGTGACGCCCTCCGAGCGCATGAAGCGCCTGAGCCGCGGCATGTGAGACCCGCGCCCTGACGCCTTCGCCTCATCGTTTCAACGCATCCAGGACACGCGAGTGCCTCGCCCCCCATGCCTTCCAGTGCTTCCTTTGCCCTGTGGTCCCTGCTGATCGTCGCTCTGGTTCCGCTGACGCTGTGGCTGCTGCGGCGCGCCGGCGTCGCGCGCGCGGGCCAGTCCGAGGTGACCCGGGTCGTGTCATCGACCACGTTGGGCCCGGGCCAGCGCCTGGTCACCGTGGAGGTAGGGCAGGGCGACGAGCGCCGCTGGCTGGTCCTGGGCGTGACCGCCCAGCAGATCCAGGCCGTGCACAGCCTGTCCGCGCCGCCGCCGGCCGGGCCCGCTGGCGAGGTGGCCGACGCGAGCGGAGCCTCGTTCGCCGAGCTCGTTCACAAGCTGTCGCACGGCTGGGCACCGAAGCAGCCGGGAGGGGCAAGATGAGCGCGCGCGTGTTCACGGTTGGCGCCGGACGGGCCTGGCGCTTGCCGGCGCTCGCGCTGGGCCTGCTCGGCTGGGCGGGCACGGCCCTGGGCGAGCCCGCAGCAGGCGCCTTGCCCCTGGTGATCGGCCAGGGCGCTGGGGGCACCAGCTACTCGGTGCCGGTCCAGACCCTGTTGTTCTTCACCGCGCTGAGCTTCATTCCGGCGGCCGTGCTGCTGATGACGGGCTTCACGCGCATCGTCATCGTGCTGAGCCTGCTACGCCAGGCGCTGGGCACCCAGGCGGCGCCGCCGAACCAGGTGATCGTCGGCTTGTCGCTGTTCCTGACCTTCTTCGTGATGGGACCCACCATCGACCGCATCCATGCCGAGGCCTACCAGCCCTATGCGGCGCGGCAGATCGAGTTCGACCTGGCCGTCGAGCGGGCACAGCAGCCGCTGCGCGAGTTCATGCTCAAGCAGACCCGCGAATCCGACTTCGCGCTGTTCGCCCGGCTGGCCAGCCTGGACCCTGCGGTGAAAGCCGCTCAGGCACCATTTCGCGTGATCGTGCCGGCCTTCGTGACCAGCGAGCTCAAGAGCGCGTTCCAGATCGGCTTCATGATCTTCATACCGTTCCTGGTGATCGACATGATCGTGGCCAGCGTGCTCATGAGCCTGGGCATGATGATGCTCTCGCCGGTGTTGGTGGCCCTGCCGTTCAAGCTCATGCTGTTCGTGCTGGCCGACGGCTGGAACCTGCTGCTGGGCTCGCTGGCCGCGAGCTTCGCCAGCTGAAGGAGACTGCTGCCATGGACGCCCAACAGGTTCTCACCCTCGGCCAGCAGGCCCTGTACCTGCTGCTGACGGTGGCGGCGCCGCTGCTGCTCACGGCGCTGGCCATCGGCCTGGTGGTCAGCATCGTGCAGGCCGCCACGCAGATTCACGAGGCCACGCTGTCTTTCGTGCCCAAGCTGCTGGGCGCCGTGCTGGTCCTCACCGTGACCGGCCCCTGGATGCTGAGCAGCCTGATCGAGTTCATACAGCGCACCCTGACCGGCATCCCCGGCCTGGTGCGCTGAGGCTCAGCCAGGCTGTGATCAGCTTTTCCGAGGCCCAGATCACGGCCTGGCTGAGCCCGCTGCTGTGGCCGTTCTTCCGCGTCCTGGCGCTGTTCATGACCGCGCCCGTGCTGTCCTCGCGCGCCGTGCCGATGCGCCTGAAGATCGCGCTGGCCTTCCTGGTGACGCTGGCGGCCCAGGCCGCCCTGGCGCCCGGCGCGGCGATCACCCTGGACGCCCCCGAAGCGCCGGGCGTGCTGCTGCAGCAGCTGGTGGTCGGCGCCGCTATCGGGCTGGCGGCGCGCATCGTGGTAGCCGCCGTCGAATACGCCGGCGAACTGGTGGGCCTGCAGATGGGCTTGGGCTTCGCGGCCTTCTTCGAGCCCTCCGCGGGCGGCCAGGCCAATGCCGTCAGTCGCTACCTCGGCACTCTGGCGGCGCTGCTGTTCATCGTGCTGAACGGCCACCTGTTGCTGGTGGCCGCCGTGGTCCAGAGCTTCCAGGCCTTTCCCGTCGCGCCTTCGCCCATGGCCTTCCTGCAGGCCGTGTCGGTGCAACGCTGGGGCGCGGAACTGTTCAGGCTCGGCCTGTGGCTCGCCCTGCCGGTGCTGGCCATGCTGCTGTTCACCAACCTGGTCATGGGCGTGATCTCGCGCGTGGCCCAGCAGCTCAACATCTTCGCCATCGGCTTTCCGGTGACCCTGGGCGTGGGCCTGCTCGGCCTGCTGCTGACCCTGCCGCTGCTGGAGCAGCCCTTCACCCAGGCGCTGGAGCAGATGCTGGGCCAGCTGCGCTGAGGCAAGGCGGGTGCTGGCCTCAGACCGGCGCCGGGCCGCCCCAAGCCGGTCTGGGCCCCCTCGGGGGGCAGCGAGGACACGCAGTGCCGAGCGTGGGGGCTCAGACCACGCCGTTGCGGATCGCGTAGACGGTCAGCTCGGCGTTGTTGGACAGGCCCAGCTTCTCCAGCACGCGCGCCCGGTAGACGCTCACGGTCTTCGGGCTCAGCGCGAGCCGCTGCGCGATGTCCGAAAGCTTCTTGCCCGAGGCGATCATGATCAGGGTCTGCAGCTCGCGGTCGGACAGGCGCTCGTGCAGCAGCTGGGCGCTGGGCTCGGTGCTCAGGCCCTCGACCAGCAGCTGGGCGATGACCGGCGTCACATAGCGCCGGCCCTGAGCGACGGTGCGCACCGCGTCGACCAGCTGGATCGGCTCGCCGCCCTTGTTGACGTAGCCGAAGGCGCCGGCCTTGAAGGCCCGGATCGCATACTGCTCCTCCGGGTACATCGACACCACCAGCGGCTTGATCGCCGGATTCGTCTCCTTCAGCGTCTGCAGCACGTCCAGGCCGCTGCGTCCGGGCAGCTGGATGTCGAGCACGAGCACGTCGCAGCCCTGGGCATGCAGCAGCGAGCGCAGCTCGGGATAATCGCTGGCCTCGCCCACGATCTCGATGTCGGGTGCGTCGGAAAGCGTGTCGCGTATGCCGCGTCGGATCAGTGCGTGGTCATCGCACAGCATGACTTGAATCAAAGATCCCCCCAGAAAGTCGGATCGTCCTTCGACCGGACCTCGCGCAGCGTGGACGCGGAAGGGTCGGCGTTGGCTTTGTCTTTGTGTTTGAGCGGCAGGGCCAGGATCAGCGTGGTGCCGGCCGGTGCGCTGCTGATGTCCAGCCAGCCCCCTATGGTGTCGGCTCGTTCGCGCAGGCCGCGCAGGCCAAACGACTGTGTCTTGTTCAATTCGGCCTGGCTCATTCCCCTGCCATTGTCGCTGACCTCCAGCGACAGCATGCCGGCGGTGAGGGTCAGATCCAGCGTGACCTGGCTGGCCTGCGCATGCTTGGACACATTCGTCAGCGCCTCCTGGGCCGTCCGGAACACGGTGAGCAGAACGCTGCGCGCGAGCTCGGGCTGCGCGTGGCTCGAGTGGAAGCTGGCGCGAATGCCGGTGCGCTTTTCGAAGGTGCCGGTGATCCACTGCAGGGCTGGCACCAGCCCCTCCTCGAGGATGGCAGGGTGCAGGTTGTGGATCAGGCGCCTGGTGGCGTCGAAGGCCTGGGTCAGGGTGTCCGCCGCGGTCTGCGTGCGCTCGAACACATCGGCGCTGGTGGTGTGGCGCGCGATCCAGGCCAGGTCGAACTTCAGCGCCGTCAGCGCGCCGCCCACGTCGTCGTGGATTTCACGCGCGATGGCGGCGCGCTCCTGCTCCAGGTTGTTCTGCAGGTGCTGCGCCAGCTCCCGCAGCTGCTGTCTCGACTTCAGCAGCGCCAGCTCGGTCTGCTGCTTGTCGCGCGCCTGCACATGCCTTTCCATGGCCTTGAGGACCGCGGGCACCAGGCGGGTCAGGTTGTCCTTGAGCAGGTAGTCGCTCGCGCCTTGCCGCATGGCCTCGACGGCCATGGGCTCGTCGCTGGCGTCCGACACGAGGACGAAGGGGATCATATGGCCAAGGGCCTTGAGCCGCTCCAGCGCTGCCAGGCCCGTGAGACCGGGCAGCCGGCAGCTCGACAGGACCAGGTCCCAGGGACCGTCGTCGCCGCCGCGGCCCAGCGCGTCCAGGTAGGCGCGCTCGCTGTCGACGCGCAGCGCCTGCACCGCGAGGCCCGCACGCTTCATCAGCCTCACGGCCGACTCGCGGTCCGCGTCGGAATTTTCAAGGTGCAACAGGCGTAAGGGTCGACGCTTGCCGTTGGGGGGCATGGCGAGAAATTCTGCGGATCGTTTTCGAAGGGGGGATTGTCTGCGAAAAAAGCCCTGCTCGTACCCGGGTCGATGCAAAGCGCGCCGCGATCGGCCTGTTTCTTGAGCGGGCGCTAAAGAAGCGCCATGGCCTGCCGATATTCAGCTCGAGTTCGGAGGGAAAAATGCTTTCAATTCTTGCAGTCGACGATTCCGTTTCGGCGCGCCAGCTGCTCTCGCACACGCTGACCCTGGCCGGCTACGGCGTGACCGAGGCCGTGGACGGGCGGGACGCGGTGGACAAGGCCCTTCAGCGGGGCTTCGACCTGGTGGTGACCGACCAGAACATGCCGCACATGGATGGCCTGGACCTGACCCGCAGGCTGCGCGAGATCCCGGCGTTCAGGCACACGCCCATCCTGATCCTGACCACCGAGTCCAGCGAGCAGATGAAGCAGGCGGGACGTGCCGCCGGCGCCACGGGCTGGCTGGTGAAGCCCTTCCACCCGGCCCGGCTCATCGAGCTCATCCAGAAGGTCATTCCATGACCGTCCCCAGGCAACGGACACGCCACCACACCGACCAACCCGACAGGAGCCTGCCGTGGGAGAGATGACGACCGAGGGTGCCCAGCTGGGCGCGAGCTTCGACCTGAGCCAGTTCTACCAGGTCTTTTTCGAGGAGGCCGGCGAGAACCTCGACCGCATGGAGCAGCTGCTGCTGGCCCTGGACGTGGCCGCGGCCGATGACGAGGCGCTCAATGCCATCTTCCGCTGCGCGCACTCGATCAAGGGCGGCGCAGCCACCTTCGGCTTCGGCGACGTGGCTGAGCTGACACACGAGATGGAGACCCTGTTGGACAAGCTGCGCCGGCACGAGCTCCAGCCTGCCACCGCCATGGTCGACTGCCTGCTGGCCTGCGGCGACGCGCTGAAGGCCCAGCTGGCGCGCCACCAGAACGGCGTCGGCGAGGAGGTCGAGGTGACGCAGCTGCTGTCCGCGCTGCGCGCGCTGGTGCAGGGCCAGCTGCCGCCCACGGCGGCCGCCGCGCCCGCGCCGGTCGTGGCAAACCGCGAGGCCGAGGCCGTCCATGCCAAGGCGCCGGCGCCGCCCGAGCAAGGGCAGGCGCGCAGCCTGGAGCTGGTCCTGGGCCCGCTGGCGGACGCCTCCGTGGCCGACAGCCTGGCCGAACTGTTCACGGAAATCGAAGGCCTGGGCCGCATCGAGCCGCTCGATGGCGGCCAGGCCGAGAACGGCCTGCGCCGCTTCAAGCTGGTCACGACGAGCCTGGAGTCGGAGCTGCTGGACCTGTTCGCCTTTCACGTGGCCAAGGAGCAGGTGCGCTTTCAGCCCCTGGCCGCGACGCCGGCCGACTCGGGCCTGTTCGAGCCCCTGCCCGAGCGCCCCCCCGCACCCGTTGCGCCGGAGACGGCCGCATCCGCGGCGCCGCGTGCCGCGCGCGCCGAGCCCAGGGCCGCGGCCTCGCCGGAAGCCAGCACGCTGCGCGTGGCGGTGGAGAAGGTCGACCAGCTGATCAACCTCGTCGGCGAGCTCGTCATCACGCAGGCCATGCTGGCGCAGAAGAGCCGGGCCCTGGACCCCGTGCTGCACCAGCAGATGCTGGCCGGCCTGACCGACCTGGACCGCAACACGCGCGACCTGCAGGAAGCGGTGATGTCGATCCGCATGATCCCCATGTCCACCGTGTTCAACCGCTTCCCGCGCATGCTGCGCGACCTGGCCGGGCGGCTGGGCAAGAAGGTCGAGCTGCTCACCCAGGGCGAGGCGACGGAACTGGACAAGGGCCTGATCGAGAAGATCACCGATCCCTTGACCCACCTGGTGCGCAACGCCTGCGACCACGGCATCGAGTCGCCGCAGGAGCGGCTCGCGGCCGGCAAGCTCGAGACCGGCACCATCACCCTGTCGGCCTCGCACCAGGGCGGCTCCATCGTGATCGAGGTGCGCGACGACGGGCGCGGGCTGTCGCGCGACAAGCTGCTGCGCAAGGCCCGCGAGCGCGGGCTGGCCGCGCCCGACACGCTGAGCGACGCCGAAGTCTGGGCCCTGATCTTCGAGCCGGGCTTCTCCACGGCCGAGCAGATCACCGACGTGTCGGGCCGCGGCGTCGGCATGGACGTGGTCAAGAAGAACATCGCCGCCCTGAGCGGCACGGTCGAGATCGACGCCAGGCCAGGGCAGGGCATGCGCGTCTCCGTGCGCCTGCCGCTGACGCTGGCCATCATGGACGGCATGAGCGTGCGCGTCGGGGACGAGTGCTACATCCTGCCGCTGCCCTCGGTGGTCGAAAGTTTCCAGGTCGCGCCCGAGATGGTCAAGACCGTGGGCACCAGCGGGCGCGTGGTCGACGTGCGCTCCGAGTACCTGCCGGTGGTGGACCTGGACCGGCTGTTCGAGGTGCCGCGCAGCGAGCCTGGCAGCGGCAGCGCCATCATGGTGGTGGTCGAGGCCGAAGGCGGTCGGGTCGCGCTCATGGTCGACGAACTGCTGGGGCAGCAGCAGGTGGTGGTCAAGAACCTGGAGACCAACTACCGGCGTGTGAGCGATATCTCCGGCGCCACCATCATGGGCGACGGCCGTGTGGCCCTGATCCTCGACGTCGGCAGCCTGGTCAGACGGACACGCCAGTGAGCCAAGCGATGCAAGCCGGGCCAGCGGGCCGGGCCCATCCTTGTGCCGATCAGCGCGTCGGCGAACGAACACCCAATCAAAGGAGACCCGCCATGGGCATGATGGAATCCGCACAGCACCTGAAACCTGCCGGCGAGGCCGCATCGGCGCCGGCCAAGGAATACCTGACCTTCCGTCTCGGCGACGAGGAGTACGGCATCGACATCCTCAAGGTGCAGGAGATCCGCTCCTACGAGGCGCCCACCCGCATCGCCAACGCGCCGGCCTTCGTCAAGGGCGTGGTGAACCTGCGCGGCGTCATCGTGCCCATCGTCGACCTGCGGCTGCGCTTCGCGACCGAGCGCTGCGACTACAACGCCTTCACGGTCACCGTGGTCCTGCATGTCGCCGGACGGGTGGTGGGCGTGGTGGTCGACTCGGTCAGCGACGTGCTGGGCATCGCGCCGCAGGACATACGCCCTGCGCCCGAAATCGGCTCCGCGGTCGACACCGCCAGCATCGTCGGCCTGGCTGCCCTGGCCGACCGCATGCTGATCCTGCTGGACATCGAGAAGCTGATGTCCGGCGCCGACATGGGACTGTCGGACTGAAACCCACCCTTTTCGCGAGCCTCGACATGCAACTTATGGATCTCATGCGCCGCTTCACCATCCGCACCCGCATGCTGGGGGCCATCGCCATGGTCCTCGTGCTGCTGGCCCTGGTCGGCGCGACCGGCCTGTTCGGCATCTACCGCATCCAGGCCCTGGGCCAGGACTTCATCCAGACCGCGTTCGCGCAATCCACGGCCGTGGCGGCCCTGCGCAACGACATGGGCATGATCCGCCGCCACGAGAAGGACATGATCATCCAGTACGAGAAACCCGCGGAGATCCAGAAGGCCCATGCGGCCTGGAAGGCCAGTGCCGAGACGCTGCGCCAGCGGCTGGCGGCGATGCGGGAGGGTGGCCAGAACCGGGCGCTGGTGCAGGCCATCGAGGCGCATCTGCTGAGGTACATGGACAGCTTTGCCCATGTCGCCCGTTCGCTGGAGGGCGGCGCTTTCGACTCGGCCACAACCGCCAACCGCATCATGGGACGGGCCAACGAGGCCTTCGAAGAAACTGAAAGACAGCTGGCCCAGCTCGAGCAGGCACTGCGCGAGCGTGCGGCCCAGGCCGAGAAGGACAATGCCGCGGCCGTGGACTTCACCATGCTGGCCTATGGCGCCGCCGTGTTGCTCGCCATCGGCGTGGTGGTGCCGCTGACGCTGCTGAACCTGCACAGCATCTGCCGGCCGATCGGCGCGGCGCGCGCCCTGGCCGGTGCCATCGCCGAGGGGAACCTGAGCGCCGCGGTGGATGGCGGTGGCCAGGACGAGGCGGCCGATCTGCTGCGCGCGCTGGGCCAGATGCAGGCCTCGCTGCGCCGCATCGTGTCCCAGGTCAACCACGCCACCGAGAACATCACGACCGCATCGGCCGAGATCGCCACTGGCAACCACGACCTGTCCAACCGCACCGAGCAGGCCGCCTCCAGCCTGCAGCAGACCGCGTCCTCGATGGAGCAGATCACGGGCACCGTGCGCCAGTCTGCGGATTCCGCGGCCCAGGCGAACCAGCTCGCCTCGACCGCCTCGTCGGTGGCCCGGCGCGGGGGCGAAGTAGTGTCGCAGGTGGTGGCGACGATGGAGGACATCAATGCATCGTCCCGCAAGATCGCCGACATCATCGGCGTGATCGACGGCATCGCCTTCCAGACCAACATCCTGGCGCTCAACGCGGCAGTGGAGGCCGCGCGCGCCGGCGAGCAGGGCAGGGGCTTTGCGGTGGTGGCCGGCGAGGTGCGCAGCCTGGCCCAGCGCTCCGCCACCGCCGCCAGAGAGATCAAGACCCTGATCGGCGCCAGCGTGGAGAAGGTCGATTCGGGCTCGCGCCTGGTGCACGACGCGGGCAAGACAATGAACGAGATTGTCGCCTCGGTCAGGCGCGTGTCCGACACCATCGCCGAGATCAGCGCCGCGGCCATGGAGCAGAACACCGGCATCGGCCAGGTCAACGCGGCCGTGGCTCAGCTCGACCAGATGACCCAGCAGAACGCAGCCCTGGTCGAGCAGTCCACCGCGGCCGCAGAAAGCCTCAGGGAGCAGGCGATGAAGCTCACGCAGATGGTCGGCGTCTTTCGCCTCGGCGCCGAGCCGGCACCGGCCGCGGCCTGAGCGCCTGCGCCATGGGTGCCGCTCCTCCTGTCCTCTCGTCCGCCGGCGAGGCGGCGCGCGAGTTCGGCTTCGCGCCGCAGGACTTCGATCGCGTGTGCCGGCTGATCTACCAGCGCGCCGGCATCAGCCTGCATCCGGGCAAGCAGGCCATGGTTTACAGCCGGCTCTCGCGCCGCCTGCGCGAGACCCCATACCGCTCCTTCAGCAGCTACCTGCAGTGGCTGGAAGCAGGGCAGGGGCCGGCGGCCGAGCTCGAATGGCAGGAGTTCGTCAACTGCCTGACCACCAACCTGACGGCCTTCTTCCGTGAGGAGCACCATTTCCCGGTGCTGGCCGACCTGCTGCGCAAGCACCCCGTCGGCAAGCCGGTACGCATCTGGTGCAATGCCGCGTCCACCGGCGAGGAGCCCTACTCGATCGCGATGACGGCCATCGAAACGCTGGGTCCTGGCGCGCCGGTGCGCATCGTGGCCAGCGACATCGACACCCGGGTGCTGGCGACGGCCAGCCGCGGTGTCTACCCGGACGAGGTGCGCGGCCTGTCGGCCGATCGGCTCAAGCGTCATTGCCTGCGCGGAACCGGGCGCAACGCCGGCCAGATCTGCATCAAGCCCGAGGTGGCCAAGCTGATCGAGTTCCGCAGCTTCAACCTGATGAGCCCGGCCTGGTCGCTGGGCGAGCCCTTCGACATCGTGTTCTGCCGCAACGTCATGATCTATTTCGACCGCCCGACCCAGCGCCGCGTGCTCGATCGCATGCATGCTGCGATGGCGCCGTCGGGCTGGCTGTTCGTCGGCCACTCGGAAAACTTCAGCGAGTCGCGGGACCTGTTCAGGCTGCATGGCAAGACGGTCTACCAGCGCATCTAGCGCAGGGAAGCCGGCGCTCAAGAATCCCCGCCAGACGCCGAAAACCAGCCATGACCAAGCGTTTCCTCTTCTCCGGTGCGGTGCGGCCCGCCGGCGCACCGGCGACGCCCTCGCGCCTGGACCGGCTGCGGGCCGCCCCGCGCAAACCGGGGGAGGCGTCCTTCTTCTTCTTCGATGCCCACAGCCAGAGCGACGCGGTCAAGGTCCTGCCCGGTGAGTACTTCGTCCACCACGAGGACCTGCTGCTGACGACCACCTTGGGCTCGTGCATCAGTGTCTGCCTCTGGGACCGCAGCGCCCGGGTCGGCGGCATGAACCACTTCATGCTGCCCGAGGGCAGCGGCGCGCAGGACTGCGGCCGCTACGGCGGCTTCGCGATGGAGCTGCTGATCAACGAGCTGCTGAAGAAGGGTGCGCTGCGCGGCGCGCTGGAGGCCAAGGTGTTTGGCGGCGGCCAGGTCATCAGCGGCATGCACAGCCTCAACGTGGGCGAACGCAACACGGAATTCGTGATGGACTACCTGGGCAGGGAACGCATTCCCGTCGTCAGCAAGGACGTGCTCGGCGGCCAGCCGCGCAAGGTGGCGTTCTTCCCGGCCAGCGGCAAGGCCCTGGTCAAGCGGCTCGGCGGTGGCCGGACCGAGGCCATGCTCGAGCTGGACCGTGCGGCGCGCCTGCGCGCGGCATTGCCCGCCGGCGCCGCCGGCACCATAGACCTGTTCTGAAACGGAAGAAGCCGATGGCCAAGATTCGCACCGTGGTGGTCGACGACTCCGCCCTGGTCCGCCGCCTGCTGGGCGAAATCATCAACCGCCAGCCCGACATGGTCTGCGTGGGCGCGGCGGCCGACCCCTACGCGGCACGCGACCTGATCCGCCAGCTCGATCCCGACGTGATCACGCTGGACGTGGAGATGCCGCGCATGGACGGCCTGGATTTCCTGTCCCGGCTGATGCGCCTGCGCCCCATGCCGGTGGTCATGGTGTCCACGCTGACCGAGCGCGGCGCCGAGGTGACGCTGCGCGCCCTGGAGCTGGGCGCAGTCGACTTCGTGGCCAAGCCCAAGATCGGCATCGCCGACGGCCTGCAGCAGCTGGCCCTGGAGATCGCGGAAAAGATCCGCGTCGCGGCCCGGGCCCAGGTGCGCAAACTCCCGGCGGCAGCCCCGCCGCCGACACAAGTGCCCCGGGCGGTGCCAGATGCGCCGCGACTGGGGCGCCTGTCGACCGAGAAGATCATCTTCATCGGCGCCTCCACCGGCGGCACGGAGGCCACTCGCGAGGTGCTGGCCAGCCTGCCCGCCGACGCGCCGGCCGTGGCCATCACCCAGCATATGCCGCCCGGCTTCACGCGCAGCTATGCGGCCCGGCTCAACGAGCTGTGCCGCATCACGGTCAAGGAAGCCCAGGACGGCGAGCGCATGCTGCCCGGCCATGCTTACATCGCGCCGGGCGGCCTGCACCTGAGCGTGGCGCGCAGCGGCGCCAACTACCTCGCCCGCGTGCTGGACGGCGAGCCGGTCAACCGGCACAAGCCCAGCGTCGAGGTGCTGTTCAAGTCGGCCGCGCGCGCGGTCGGCCCCAACGCCCTGGCCGTGATGCTGACCGGCATGGGGGCCGACGGCGCCTTGGCCATGCGCGAGATGCGCGAGGCCGGAGCCTACTGCGTCGCGCAGGACGAGGCCAGCTGCGTGGTCTTCGGCATGCCCAGGGCGGCCATCGCCGCGGACGCGGTACACCAGGTCCTGCCTCTGGCGCAGATCGGCCCGCACCTGGTCCAGCGGCTGCGCGAAACCACCGGCATGAGCCACAACCGTGTCTGAAATGAGCCGCCGCCCCCCATGCCTCTAGGAGATTCCCCGTGAAATCGTTCATCGACAACCTGAAGCTGGCCCACAAGTTCCTGTTCATCGGCGGCATCGCCGCGCTCATGCTCGCGCTGCCCAGCACCCTGCTCGTGCTCGGGAAGCTGGAAGAGCTGCGCACGGCGCGCACCGAGCTGTCGGGCATAGCGCCGGCGCGCGATGCGCTGCGCCTCATCCAGCTCACCCAGCAGCACCGCGGGCAGTCGGCGGCCTTGCTGGGTGGCAACGAAGCGCTGGCGTCGGCGCGGCAGGACAAGCAGGCCGAGGTGACGCGCGCCCTGGCCAGGACCCGGGCCTCGGTGGCGACGCTGGGCGACGACAAGCTGACGGCGCTTGCCGGCCGGCTTGCCGCCGAGTGGCAGTCGCTGGCCGATGGCGTGGCCAACAAGGGCGTGAGCGGTCCGCAGAGCTTTGCCCGCCACACGGCCCTGATCGCCGACCAGCTGGCACTGCTCGAGGACGTCAGCCATGTCTCCGCCATCGTGCTGCATCCCGAAGCCTCGGGCTACTTCCTGCAGGCCGGCGTGCTGACCCACCTGCCCAAGCTCACCGAGGCGCTGGGCCAGATGCGCGCGCGCGGTGCCTTGCTGCTGGCGCGCGGCGAGGCCACGCCCGAGGAGAGGACCCGGCTCGAGGCACTGGCGACGCAGGCGCGGGGCCACCACCAGGACGCCGGCAAGGTGCTGGCGCTGGCCAGCCAGCAGGACGTGGCGCTGCGCCAGGCCATTGCCGCCCCGCTGGCAGCGGCGATGGCCACGGCAGAGGAGGGGCTGAAACTGGCGGACGAGAAGATCGTGCGTGCCGACACGCTGGACTTCCCCTCGGGCGAGTACTTCGCCGCGACCACCCGCGTCATCGATGCGCAGTTCACCCTGGTCGACGCCGCGTTCAAGGTGCTCGACGCTCAGCTGCAACTGGGCGTGACGACGGCGCGCCAGCACCTCATTGCGGTGCTGGGCAGCATCGTGCTGCTGTCGGCGCTGACCATCTGGGTCATGTGGACCGTCACGCGCACCACGACCGGGTCGGTCCGCGCGGCGCTGCAGCTGGCCGAAGCGGTCGCTGCCGGCGATCTGGGGACCCAGGTCCGGGCACGCGGCCGCGACGAGGTCGGACAGCTGCTGCGCGCCCTCGGCGCGATGAACGACAGCCTGGTGCGCGTGGTCACCACGGTGCGCGCGAGCAGCGACAGCATCGCCACCGGATCCAGCCAGATCGCCACCGGCAACGCCGACCTGAGCCAGCGCACCGAAGAGCAGGCCAGCAACCTGCAGCAGACGGCCGCGTCCATGGAGCAGCTGTCCAGCACCGTGAGAAACAACGCCGACACCGCGCGCCAGGCCAGCACCCTGGCCGGCCAGGCCAGCGAGGTGGCGGCCAAGGGCGGCGAAGTGGTGGGCCGGGTGGTCGAGACCATGGAGGAAATCAACCATGCGTCCAGGAAGATCGCCGACATCATCGGCGTGATCGACGGCATCGCCTTCCAGACCAACATCCTGGCGCTCAATGCGGCGGTGGAGGCTGCGCGCGCCGGCGAGCAGGGCAGGGGCTTTGCCGTGGTGGCCGGCGAGGTGCGCAGCCTGGCCCAGCGCTCCGCCACCGCCGCCAGGGAGATCAAGGCTCTGATCGGCGACAGTGTCGAGAAGGTGGACGCGGGCAGCAAGCTGGTCGACGAGGCCGGCAGCACCATGGGCGACATCGTCAATCAGGTGCGCAAGGTCACCGACCTGATCAGCGAGATCAGCGCCGCCACCATCGAGCAGACCGCGGGCATCGGCCAGGTCAACGACGCCGTCACGCAGCTGGACCAGGTGACGCAGCAGAACGCGGCGCTGGTCGAGGAGTCGGCGGCCGCGGCCGAGAGCCTGAGCCACCAGGCGCAGCAACTGGTGCGGGCCGTCGCCCTGTTCAAGCTGTCGGCGGACGAGCCCGCGGCGGCTGCGGCCCCGTTGCCACTCGCCGAGGAGCGCCGCGAGCCGGATCGCGCGGCCATGGTGGCAAGCCCGGACTTCGGCGCCAGGGCGGCCAAGGCCAAGCCCGCACCGTCCGCGCCCAGGGCCGCCGAGCCGGCCCTGGCCAGCAGCGGCACGGACGACGACTGGACGAGCTTCTGATCAGCGCCAGCGAGGCGTGGAGGCGCCGGCCCACAGCCGGTCCAGGTAGGGGAAATCCCAGCGCTCGATGGATTCCCGCCCGGTGATGGCGTCGCTGCAGCCCGGCCGAGAGAGGTCGATGCGCTGGGGCTTGATCGGCATCTCGGAGCGCGTCGAATAGAAGGCCTTGACCACCGGCGTGAGCGGCTTGCCGGGGTTGTGCTCGGCCACGACGGCGAGCTTGCCCGACTTCAGCCGCACCAGGGCGCCGATCGGGTAGATGCCCAGGGTTCTGACCAGGGCGGTGAACACGGTGTCGTCGAACTGGCCGTTCCACGAGGCCATGCGGGCCAGCGCGTCGGCCGGATCCCAGCCGTCGCGGTAGGGGCGGTCGGAGGTGACGGCGTCGTAGACATCGCAGACGGCACCCATGCGCGAGAACAGGCTGATCCGTTCGGCGGGCAGGCGGGAGGGATAGCCCTTGCCGTCCATGCGCTCGTGGTGGTGCATGCAGACGTCGAGCGCGTGGGCCGTGGCGCTCTCGCCGGCCATCAGCAGCATGCGCCCTTGTTCCGGGTGCGTGCGCATGATGTCGAACTCCTGGTCCGTGAGCGCGCCGGGCTTGTTCAGCACCTCGAGCGGCATCAGCGCCTTGCCGACATCGTGCAGCAGGCCGGCCAGGCCCGCCTCCCGGCAGGCGTCCTCGTCGAAGCCGAGCTCCCTTCCCAGCGCCACCATCAGCGCGCAGACGGCGACCGAGTGCATGTAGGTCACGTCGTCGCGGCGCTTCAGGCGCGCCAGGTTGACGAACGCGTCCGGATTGCGCTTGACCGATGCGGTGATGTCGTCCACCAGCTCGCGGCAGCCTTCGACCGCGATGGCCTGGCCCAGGCGCACGGCCTGAAAGAGCGAGGCGACCGCTTCGCGCGTGCGTGTGATCAGGCCCGAAGCGCGTTCGAGCTCCGATTCCAGGCTGTGGCTGACGGCGCGGCGCGGCGGCGCGGCAGCCCCTGGTGAGGGAGGCTGCTGCGGCGGCGCTGGCGGATCGGTGTCGAAGCCCATGTCGGTATCGATCCAGCAGGCGCCGATCGTGCTGTTGCGAATGCGCTCCAGGTCCTCAGGCTGCTCGAGCAGAAAACTGCTGCGCCAGAAGGGATGGTCCAGCCAGGGTATGTCGAAGGCATGGATGTACATGCCAAGCCGCAAGTCAGCGGCTGCGATCCGTTTCAGCACTTTCTATTCACTGTTTGGCGCGCGGGCCATACGGCTGCGCCTCTTGGGAAACGTCAGAACGAATCATCGCGCCGGGCTCGTTGTTCATTGAATTCTACCCTCGGGTATTCAATGCGCTTCCAGTTCGTGCACCTCGACGCCACTTCCGCCAACATCCTCCTCGCCCGGAAAAGAGGCCGCCGCTGAGGCGAACTCGAAAAATCTCCCCGGCGGCAGCGGCGCGCTCAGGTAATACCCCTGGCCTTCGTCGCAACCATGGGCGCGCAGGAAGGCCTGCTGTTCTTCCGTTTCAATGCCTTCGGCGACGACTTTCAGATTCAGGTTGTGCGCCAGGGTGATGATGGCCCTGGCCAGGGTCCTGGCATGCGGCGTCGCGGGCACATCGCTGATGAATGAGCGGTCGAGCTTGAGGGTATCGAACGGAAAGTGCCTCAGGTAATTCAACGAAGAGTAGCCCGTTCCAAAGTCGTCCAGGGACAGCTTGACGCCCGATGCCTTGAGCTCGGAAAGCGCCAAGGCCGTCTCCTTCACGCGGTGCACCAGCGCGCTCTCCGTCAGTTCCAGACAGCCGGCGTGCGGCAAGACCGGGCGGCCTTCCGCCGTTTTCCAGCGCCGTCAATCCCTGCTCATATTCATTCAGCCTTGCCTCTATGGCGCCGTCGTGGCGCGATTGCCGCAACGAATCTCCCAGCTCAAAGGCGATTTCCCGGCTCAGCATGCGAAGCCCGCCGGCCAGGTTGACCGATTCCGCGACACCGTCGAGACGCCGGACCATGTGGTGAAGAACCGCGACGTTGCCCGCGGCCATCAAGCTCAGGATCAGAAAGGCTGTGCTGAATTTATGCTGAAGACCGAAACGCCAAGGGCTCTTTGGACGGCTGTTCGGTTGCAGTAGTTGAGTGGCCGAATTAATCATTTTGTTTTAGTTGACGGCAAAAGCCTTAAAGTCACCCCACCTCGGTTTGCACTGTATTTGTGCGTCATTTTTGTGGGTGCACCATGGTCAAGTCCAAAATGGGGCAAATACAAAATGGGGCCAGGCAGAACAAAATGGGAACCGGAATGCGTCGACCTTCAGGTGGCGCATGCGGATCAGGTCCACAAGCGGGAGCAGCCCTTTGCGAGCGGCCGAGGGTCTTGCCCCGAAGGGCGGACCGATGTGCTCATCCGCCAGCAGCCGGTGGACGACCTGCCTGGGATACTGAGCGGCGACCAGGCGGCACTCAATGCATCCGCAAGCCGCCGTTCGCCTTGCCCTTGCCCGCGCGACCCGGCGGATTGCACAGGCCGCAGACGTAGTGCCTGGCGATTTCGTGCGGGTGCGTCACGAAGCGCCCACCACATCTCGAGCAGGGGGTCATCGCCACCATGCCGTTGTCCATGAACTTCACCAGCCGCCAGGCGCGGGTCACCGAGAGATGGGGGTTGAGCTCCTGTGTCCGGATTTGCTCCAGATAGAGCTGATAGGCCTTGATGATGGCCTCGATTTCTTCCAGCTCGGTGACCTTGTTCAGGTACTCGTGAATGTTCATGAACAACGAGGCGTGAACGTTCGGCTGCCAGGTCATGAACCAGTCCGTCGAAAAGGGCAGCTGCCCCTTGGGCGGCGAGCGGCCCGCGACTTCCTTGTACAGGCGCAGCAGGCGTTCGTAGGACAGGTCGGTTTCCGCCTCGAGAACCTGGAGGCGGGCATCGAGCCGGATCAGCGCCACGGCGGTCTCTATCTGCCTGGCCTCGGACAGTATGCTTTTGCTTGCCATGTCGGACTATTGGATGGTGCGAGCTCGGCGCCTGGGCGCTCAGGCGGTTTCCTGGTGCCGGCCCGCCATCACGAGGCTGGCGTGCAGGCGGGAGCTTGCCAGGCGGGCTTGCGGCTTGCCGTGGTTGGTCAGCAGGCCCCACACCAAGTCGTCGTCCATGCGCAGGCGGCACAACAAGGTGTTGCCCGCGGCGATTTTCAGGAGTTGCGCGGGGCTCAGTGCCGAGATCATGTCGGCTGTCTCTTCCGAGATGCCCAGGCGGAACAGGGCTTGCGGGCGATCGGTGCGGATCAGATGCTGGGCCAGCATCAGATACGAAAGATTGGCTTCCCGAATTTCGCTCAAGATTTGGTCGGTGTGCTTGGATGTCATGATTTATTGGTAGTTAATTGGCAACCATTCAGCATTGACTGCGGATTAATCCTATCGTTTGCCCGTGTCAATCGCGTGATCTGGGTCAAACGACAGAAAAAACAAAAGGCGCCCTCACCGCGCGCAAGGCCTGCAAGTCAGCAGCGTTGCGTTCGGGTGGGGACGCCTTTGTCCGGGGGGAGAGCGGTCTGGCCCGCCGTTGGGCCGCGCCACTCAAACGACCCTTTTATGGGTCTTTTGTGAGATTAAGCAAACGCTGTGCCAGCCTCGTGTCATACGCCAGTCCGTCCCAGGCTCAAGTTGAGCGCGGAATTGACGAAAACCCAGAGGTGCAAATTTGCCGATCGGCCAATATCCCGTAACAAAGGAAACACCAATGAGCCTGACCACCGCGACGCAAGCCGGCACCGCAGCGACACCTCGCGTTGTCGCCACGGATGCAGCGCACACCTCCATACGCGAATTCCTGGCCTTCAAGCTCGGCGCCGAGGAATACGGCATCGACATCCTGCGTGTGCAGGAAATCCGCTCCTACGAGGCGCCGACGCGCATCGCCAACGCACCGCCGTTCGTCAAGGGGGTGGTCAACCTGCGCGGCGTGATCGTGCCCATCGTGGACCTTCGGCTTAAGTTCAACCTGGAGCGGGCCGACTGCAACAGCGTCACCGTCGTGATCGTCCTCAACATCGCCGAGCGCGTGATGGGCGTGGTGGTCGATGCCGTCTCCGACGTGATCACGCTGGCGTCCGAACACTTGCGTCCTGTGCCCGAATTCAATTCGGCCGTCGCAAGCGAACACCTGTTGGCCATCGGTGCGGTCGCCGACCGCATGCTGATCCTGCTCGACATCGAAAAGCTCATGACCAGCCCTGAGATGGGGCTGGTCGAGAAGACCTTGCAGTAAGCGGTCTGACTCCATTTTTCAAAGGGAAGGCAATATGAATTTCAATGACATGAAAATCTCCACCCGGCTCACGCTCGGGTTCGGCATCCTGGCGCTGCTGTTCATCTTGATGGGCGGCATCTCGCTCGCGAAGATGGCCACCGTGGACGAAGCGTTCGGAAAAGTGATCGACGAGCGCATACCGCGGGTCGCGTTGCTCAATACCGTCAAGAACAATGTCGACAACATCCGGGTCTCGATGCGCAACATGCTCATCATGAACGACCCGGCCGAGGTGAAGCGGCAGGAGGAAAGCATCCTGTCCGCCAGGAAGACCATAGGCGACGCGCTGGACAAGCTGCAGGCCGAGATCCGCAACGAGAAGGGCAAGGCCCTCCTGGCCAAGATCGTCGAGGCGCGCGCCAACTTCGTGTCGCTCCAAAACAAGTTCATTGAGCTCGTGACCGCGGGCAAGCACGACGACGCCCAGACGCACCTGTTGACGGTCGTTCGCCCGGCGCAGCAGGCCTACAACGCGACGGTCGACGACATGCTCAAGTTCCAGGGCGAGCTGCTGAAGGAATCCGCCGCCGACGCCAGCGCGGCCGTGGCAGGCGTCAAGACCGCCATCTGGGTCTCGGGATCGATCGTCCTGGTGCTGGCGGTTCTGATGGCCATCTGGATCATCCGCTCGATTACCCGCCCTATCAGCCAGGCGGTGGAGGTCTCGCGGGCCGTGGCCGCAGGCGACCTGAGCATGCAGTTCGAAGCCGACGGCAAAAGCGAAACCGCGCAACTGCTGATCGCGCTCAAGGAGATGCAGGCCGGCCTGGCCAATGTGGTGGGCACGGTGCGTCAGAACGCCGAATCGGTGGCCACGGCCAGCGCCCAGATCGCGCAGGGTAACAACGACTTGTCCAGCCGCACGGAAGAGCAGGCCAGCGCGCTGGAGGAGACCGCCGCGTCGATGGAACAGCTCGGCTCGACTGTCAAGCAAAACGCCGACAACGCCCGGCAGGCCAACCAGCTGGCGCTGGGCGCTTCGACGGTCGCGGTGAAGGGCGGCGAGGTCGTCGGCCAGGTGGTGGACACCATGAAGGGCATCAACGACAGCTCCAAGAAGATCGCCGACATCATCAGCGTGATCGACGGCATCGCCTTCCAGACCAACATCCTGGCGCTCAATGCCGCGGTGGAGGCTGCGCGCGCCGGCGAGCAGGGCAGGGGTTTCGCGGTGGTGGCCGGCGAGGTACGCAACCTCGCGCAGCGCAGCGCCGAAGCAGCCAAGGAGATCAAGGGACTGATCGAGGACAGCGTCGGGCGGGTCGAGCAGGGCACCCAACTGGTCGACCAGGCGGGCGCGACCATGAACGAAATCGTCACCGCGATCAAGCGCGTGACCGACATCATGGGCGAGATCAGCAGCGCCAGCGCCGAGCAGAGCGCGGGCGTGGCGCAGGTGGGAGAAGCCGTCACGCAAATGGACCAGGCCACGCAGCAGAATGCGGCGCTGGTCGAGGAAAGCGCCGCCGCGGCCGAAAGCCTGAAGCAGCAGGCACAGCAGCTGGTGCAGGGTGTCGCGGTGTTCAAGCTGGCGCAGGCCAGCCAAGCGACTGCTCCCGTGCCGGCGGCGGCCGCTGCCGCCTGGAAGGGCCTCGAGCGGCGCGGCCCGGAGCGTGCGCGGAACGTGGCCCGCCCGCAGTTCCGCGCCAGGGCCGAGCCCATTGCAGACGCCGAAGCTGCCGCGCGCAAGACCGGCACCGACGGGGAGTGGACCGGCTTCTGAGTTACTGCAGCCGGCCAAACGGGGCAGGACCGCAAGGTCCGTCCCGTTTTTTTCATGCCCATGACTTAACGTAATGCAAATTGTGTTAAGTCGCATCCGGGCGCTTTTCAATCGTTTGGCCCGTCAGCTCAGACCCCATGTTCGTCGTCCCAATAACGACACATGGAGGTCCTATGTTCCAAGCCCCTAAGTTCCTGCCGCCGCTGAGCCTGATGCTCAACGACTTGCCAGCCAACCACCCGCGCCACATCGCCAAGTACCTGGGCGTCTCCGAGCGAACCATCTGGGCCTGGAAAGCCGCCGAGCAAGCCCCCAGGCCGGCGATGCTGGCCCTGTTCTGGGAAACCCGCTGGGGCCGCTCCCTGGCCGATGCCGTGGCCTACAACGAGGCCCAGGTACACCGGG
Source organism: Ramlibacter sp. 2FC (assembly GCF_005503345.1). Taxonomy (NCBI): domain Bacteria; kingdom Pseudomonadati; phylum Pseudomonadota; class Betaproteobacteria; order Burkholderiales; family Comamonadaceae; genus Ramlibacter; species Ramlibacter sp. 2FC. The sequence goes on along the minus strand of NZ_SCMM01000018.1, from coordinate 6,127 downwards.
GGCTCTCCCAATGCCTGCAGCGCGAGGTGAACCAGCTGCGAGCCCAGGTCGAACACCTCGAGGCGATCGGAGATTTCGGCGCGGCCAACTCCCCAAGCTGGGGAAAGAAGTAAGCGCCCTGCCCTTTTTGCAGCCCGGCTCAGCCGGGCTTTTCTTTGCCTGGAACCGGTGGCGCTCGATGCGCCGACGCGCTCATGGGTCCGTGGCGTTGTCCCCGCACCGACCGCAGGAGCCGCGCCAGTCGGCTTCGCCTTGACGCTTCGCTCTGGCACGTCTCCCGCTTTTCGTCGGTGCTCGCGCTGTGAAAAAGCCACATCGCTGCAACCCGTCGAAAGCACCCCCGTTAACCCCATTCACAAGTGAGGGGCGTAACGGGGGTGCTTTTTTTTCGACGGGCCGCAGCGATGCGGCTTTTTCTTTGTATGCCTACACCCCACCCCCCCGCCCCTCCCGCTGGGAGGGGAGCGAGGAAGCATTGCTGAAGGTACGCACAAAAGAGAAACACCATGATCGCCGCCAACCTCAGGAAGCATCCCGACGCCATGATCCGGCAGTTGGAGCTCGACCTGGTCGTGGAAGGTGCCGAGAAGCCCCAGCACGATGCGTGGTGGACATGGCTGATGAACACGGGCCGGGTGATCGTGAACAAGGTCACCGCCCCGGCCTGGTGGACCGCGATGAAGCGCCGGGCCCTGGCACTGGAGAAGGCGGTGAAGGCGGCCTGCATGGCGATCATTTAAATCCCCAACTTGGGGAAAGAGTAGACTTCACATCATGGAACTGGAAATCTATGAAGCCCTCACGGCCGCCAACGTGCCGGCCGACAAAGCACGCGCGGCCGCCGAGTCCGTCAAGCGCGAAATCGACGAGCGCTACACAATGCACGGGCAGCAGCTCGCCACGCGCGGCGATGTCGAGTCCGTGCGCCGCGAGGTGGCCGAGCTCAAAGTCGAGATGGTCAAATGGTTCGTCGGAACCATCATCGCCGTGGGCGGCATCACGGCCGCCTTGCTCAAGCTAATGCACTGAAACCGGCAATCCAAGCAAAAACCGCCTCAGGGCGGTTTTTTCATGGGCGCCGGGCTGCTCCTGGACATCCAGGCCATGGCATCGAGCTCGGCCTCGCTGGGGGCTGCTGGAGGCACCGGGTAGCCCCTGGCATCGACCAGGGCGGCTACCTGGTAGTCGTGCTTCTTCACGTCGCCGAAATCGGTCTCAGCCGCGCAGATCTCGGGCTCGACCTTGGCGCGGCGGCCATCGTCGTCGAAGCAACTGCACTGGCCACGGAAGATCGAGCAGCCAGCAAAGGCCCGGGCGGGCTGAACTCCCTGGGTTGGGGAAGGCACCTGGCCAGCAGCAGCCGAGGCGGGTTGCATCGAGGCCGGCACCAGCTGGGCCTGGGCCGAGTTCGCCGCGGGCGAGCGCTGCGCGAGCGTGGCCGGCGTGGGCGTCGGCCCCAAGGCACGTTCCTTGATGCGGGCGTATGTCGTCGGCAGCATCACGGCCACGCCGATGAGGCCGACCAGGATGAACCACACCAGGCCGGGGACCTTGCGGGGCTGCTTGGTGTGGACCTCAGCCGACTTGTAGAGCTTGTAGACCTTCTTGTCGTAGCGCCAGGGGCTTTTCGTGATGCTGTTCTTGTACAGCAGCGACTTACTGGCGTGGTCCCACTCGTAGACCACAGCCATAGCGAAATTGGCGACCCGGCGCATGTGCAGATGCCGGCCGACCAGGTTGACCAGGTTGCGGTCAACCAGGAGCGGGTGCTGGGTCATGACGATGAAGTCGATACCCATATGCCGATGGGTCTCCAAGTGCTGGATGTAGTCGGGCACCTTGGAGCCGTTGGGCCTGGGCGGCCAGGGCTTCTGCACCTCGTCGAAGCAGATGATGGAGCCGGGCTTGGCCCACTCGTGCCAGGTGTTCAGGCAGGCTTCGTCGATCAGCTCATGATCGATCAGCAGGCCCTTGACGTTGGTGTAGATCGTCCTGGGCAGCTCGACGGTCAGGCCGTCGTCGGTTTCCTGCTTGACGGTCGTGCCGACCAGCGGCTGCAAGAGCTTGCTGATCGTGTACAGGGTCTTGCCCGAACCCGGCGGGCCCGTGACGAAAGTGATCATCCCGGGTTCACTCCGAGGATGCGCGTGCTGGACTGGATTTGCCAGATCACCACGCGGGTTGTCACAGCGCCCATGACCATGCCGAAGCCGACACCGCCGCCCGACAGCAAGAAGACGTTGAGCATGTCGGCAGGCAGGGAGTTGACGCCCGCGATGAACTGATCGCGCACGGCATTCACCGCGATCTGCATGCCGGTGATGGTGACGATGGAGAAACCCAGGCTGGCCAGGATACGGCCGATCAGGGGCTGGACCATCGCCAGGAGCCAGGTCGCGAGGTTCATTCCTTCACTCCAGGGATCAGGACCATGAGGGCCGAGAAGGCGGCCAGCACGAGCAGCACCGGGCGCAGGTAGGTGACCAGGTAGTAGCAGTTCTCTTGCCAGTCGATCAGCTTGATGTGCTGGCCCTGGACGTCGAAATACTTGTCAGCGGGGCACGAGCCGCCACCGAACCACGATTCGGGGGTGTATGTGATGTTTCGATCAGCCTTGGGCATGTTCTCGTCCTTCGGCTCGCCCAGCGTGGTGCAATTGATCTTCGAGGAGTCCTTTTCACAATCACCCGGCTCGATCTTCTCCTCGGTTGGTGTCTCGGTCTGCGTGGTGCTGGACTGGACGCTGTTGTCGGGGTTGTAAACGATGCTCGTGGTCACGTTCGTGGTGTTCGTGACTTGGTTGTTGTTGGTCGTGAAGTTGTAGGTTGTCTTCTCGACCACCTTGGACCCGTCGGGCTTGTTGGTGACCTTCTCGGGCCCCTGGATCGAGCTGGGCCCGGTGACCGTCGGGGCAGGCAAATTGATGTCGCCGCCCTTGTTCAGAATCTCGCTGATGACACGCGGGTCACGTGTGACAGAGTCCATATAGGGCGCAATGTCATCCATGCTCGAGGGAAGCCAAGACACCGGGCTAGGTGCCCGCTCCCGACTCAAAATAGTTTTCTCAGAGTACCCGTACTGCGAAGCGTTGCAATTGCCGTTATAGCAATTGATGACATAACAGGTAGCCCCGGCATTAGTCAGCGTGCCACCCGAATAGCTGGTACTGCTGTTCGGAGGATGCGCATTCATGAAATTCAATTGCGCCGTACAAGCAGCCTGACGAGTCAACGACCAGGGTTCATAGGTGTACGGGTAGACCGACCACGTTAAATCCGACTTGAATTCGTAGCAGGGCGAGACCGTGCAAACAGTAGGATCCCGACGCTCAATAGAACCATCTGGCAACACGCGACCACCCGACCGCTGGAGCCAATCAAGGACGTAAGGCATAGCGCCGCCCGCAATCGCCAACCCGAGACCAAGCGGACCGCCAGCAAGACCCGCCATGCCCTTGAGCGCATCCGTGACAGCCGAGCTGGGGACTTGATAGGCCGCCTGAAATGGATACTTGGTGCCAGCAAAAAAAACGTTGCCGTTCGCACTCATCGTCATGGTCGGACCGGTCGCGCTGGCCGGGATACCGTAGTTGCCCGCGAACTGCCAGCCACCGCCCAGGGGCGGCGAGATCGGAACGGTTGAGCCCCAGGTGGTGCCGTTGCCGGTGGCCCCGAAGGTGGCCGTCTTGCCGGTGTAGTTGACGCCGCTGCGAGAGAAGTCCGGGAGCTTCGCCGCGTTCACTTGAACAGCAGCCAGACACCCAGCAACAGCAAGACAGAGAGCAAGGCCTGCTCGAGCAAGTGAAAGTCGGCGAAAGACATACATGATCAATCCGGGTTATGCGGCTGGTCGAAGAGGCGGATCAGCTGCTTGCCGCCCCACACAGTAGCCAGCAACAGGAGCGCCAGGCCGAACCACTCAAGTGCAAAGTCAGTCGTGCCCGCGAAGTTGCAATCCGGCTGGGTGGGCCAGGGCTGAACGATGGTGACGGGGCTGGCCCCGTCCGTGGTGCGGGTGAGCGTCATGCTCGTGGCCGCGAAGTCGATGGAGGCCGAACACTGGAGCGAATGGGCCGAGGCCCCATCGCCCCAGGTGACCGGGTAGTCGGCGCAGGCCGCTACGCGTGCGTCGGCCTGGGTGGGGTAGCAGATGCCTTTATGAAGGAAGCCCATGTGCTACCCCAGCCGCTCAGAACCAGCCCATCTTGGTGCCGAGCTTCTTCAGGCCCCAGAAAACCACCATGCCGCCGATGATCAGCAGCACGGCCGATTTCATGTCGTCGGTGGCAGCGGTCACGGCCGTGGTGACGGCGGTATCCAGGGCGGCATGGGCGGAGCCCATGGAGGCCAGGACGGCGGCCGGGATGCTGGCCAGGCGGAGAGCGACAGATTTGCGCATTGCGATTCCTTTGAAAAATTGAGGTTGAATGCCAGCGGATGCCAGCCCAGAGCGTTTTCGCGTGCGAAAGCGCTCCAGGCTGAAATCACTGCTCGATCGCGTCCAGGGTCAGGTCGACGGGCGTGACCATGGTCACTTCGCCGGTGTCCTTGTCGGTGCTGCGGAAGGGCTTGCGGGTGTAGCCGCCGAGCTTGCAGCCCACGGTGGTTTCCTCGCCCACTTCGCCAAGCTTGGACTTGCTGCGAATCTCGACGACCTGCGGGCGGCTGTAGGCGTCGGCGGCCGGCGTGATCAGCCGCGTGTACCAGGTGGACTCGTGGCGGCGGCGGGCATCGATCTTGCCCTTGACAAGGACTTCCATCGGCGTCTTGCTGACGCTGGTGGGCAGGGAGGAAACGGAGAGAGCGGACATGGTTTTTCCTTACGCGGCGAGCCGCATCAAATCCCGGCTGACGTGGTACTCAGGACGGTTCCGAGCCGGTGAAAAGCAGAACCGTCTGTCCACGCGCTGCGGCGTGAAATCGTGGATGGGGGAATCGTTGGCGACGACGACGATGTCGGAGCCGCGCCAGCTGATGCCGACCTCTTCGAGGGCCTTGCGGTAGCGGTAGAACGTGGGCTTCGTGTACTGCGCCCGTGCCACTTCATCGCCGAGCGTGGACAGGCTTGTCCAGAAGCCATAGAGGCGCATCGCCATGGCGCTCGGGTAGTTGTTTTGCAGACGGGCCAGGACGGCGCGTGTCGTACGTACGGTGTCCATGCCTTGTTTCCCTTCTCGCAGTAGTCGCTCGATCTCGGTGTCGTGAATGCGCTCCAGGTATTCGTCCGTGAGTTCGGCGACGGTCGGGTTCTTGCCGTGGTCGTACTGGAGCTTGTCGCTGTGAATCTCGACCTCGACGCGCAGGCGGTTGTCGGCCAGTCGCTGGAGGGCATTGAGCTTGCGTTCGACGCGCGCGTGGTTCCTGTCGTCGGCGCCGTGGATGTGTTCGAAGAAGATACGAAAGAAGCTGCGCAGGCGTGAACGATCGTGCGCGGCGAACTCGGAACCCTTGTGATAGAACTTGACGGTCGTGGTCTTCCCGGCAAAGTAGACGGCCATGGCGTACTTGGCCGAGTTCTTGTGACGGCGTGGGAAGCTCATGAGCTGGATGCCGTCGAAGAATTCCTTGCAGCTGGCCTTGCTGAGCCGGTAGACATGGGCCACGTCGACGCGATGCACGGTCCAGAGGTCAGCGGGCATCAGCTCGGTGTCGAGCAGCTTCTCGACCAGGGCGACCAGGTAGCGGGCCGCCTCCTGGAAGTTGGTCGGCCCGCCATACACGTTGTGGCCGAGCATGGCCTTGTGAACGCTGGCCTCGATCAACAGGTAGGGCTCGCAGGCGTGGAGCCTGGGCGTGCCGTTCTTGTCGGTGATCCAGTCCTCGTACTTGGGGATGACGCTGATGCGCGAATCCCAGGAGCCGAGCAGCTCGCCGGTGAAGAGTTCGTACAGGACTTCACCGGAGCTGAGGTCACAGCCGGAGCGCAGGATGCACTGCTGCTCGATGCGCTTGATGATGGATTGGTCCATCGGGGGCGACTTGATTTTGATGGTGTCGTAGGCCATCAGGTCAGGCACCCATCGAAACGGGCGAAGTCTCAGCGCTGAGACTGTCAGGCGGTGCTACCACGCCCGCCTGACAAAAAGTCCGGTCCGCGCGAGCCTCAGAAAAACAGGCCGAAGCGGCGC
>NZ_SCMM01000017.1:0-83188 GCF_005503345.1 Ramlibacter sp. 2FC | reverse complement strand
GCCCCGGACGTCCCGGCTGCTCGCCTCGCGCCTTCTTCACCATCTGCCACCTCGTGTCCGCATGCTTCGATCAGAGCATAACGCGCGAGATGTTGTTTTCGTCTACACCCTCTCAGGGGCGCCGGCCAGATTGGCGGCGCGGTGCGCGGTCTCCAGGGCCCGCTGGCGTGCGGCACCGGCCAGGGTCGTCGAGTCAGCTGTCATGTCTTCTCCTGGATAGGGCCCTGTTCTTTGACGTTCGCATCACACGGTGCGCGTCGCGCTGGAATGCCCTTGCGGTGATTCCGGCCCCAAGAACACTGCATCGCGTCGTGAGGACGGATTGAGGCACCGGGGCCATGGCCGCGCAACGCGTTTCTGAAGTCCGTTCCGTACATCGAGCGGGGTGGGCTGGTTCGGGGGCTACGCCGGCGGGCGGGCGGGCCGCCGCGAGGCAACGCATGCAAGGCGCTGCCAGGAGCGGTCGGCCGTTGAATCCGACGCGAGGGTGCGCCGAGCACGGTTCAGGATTTCATCGTCGATTGTTTGCCCCACTAATCTCACATGTGTTAGAGTGGCCCACATGAACCGACTCGCGCTGTCCCTACTTCTATCTGCCCACGGGCGGAGACGGTAGCGCACGCGCATTCCCGTATCACGGCCCGTTTGCACCAGCAGCGGGCCGTTTTCAATTGGGGCTGCTGGTTGATCCACCCACCGCGGATACCACCATGCCGATGTTGAAGAATCCTGCCAGCAAATACCGCCCCTTTGCCCCCGTGCGCCTCACGGACCGCACCTGGCCCGACGCGGTGCTGACCAGGCCGCCCGTGTGGTGCAGCGTGGACCTGCGGGACGGCAACCAGGCCCTGATCGAGCCCATGGACATCGCGCGCAAGCTGCGCATGTTCCACACCCTGGTGGCCATCGGATTCAAGGAGATCGAGGTGGGCTTTCCCTCGTCTTCCCAGATCGAGTTCGACTTCGTGCGCAAGCTGATCGACGAGGACCTGATCCCGAGCGATGTCACGATCCAGGTGCTGACCCAGGCGCGCGAGCCGCTGATCCGCCGCACCTTCGAGGCGCTGCAGGGCGCCCGCCGCGCCATCGTCCACCTGTACAACGCCACGGCGCCCGTGATGCGCAAGGTGGTTCTGGGCCTGGACGAGGACGGCATCGTCGAGCTCGCGACCTCGCAGGCCCGGCTGTTCACGGAACTGGCGGCCCAGCAGCCGGACACCGAGTGGGTGTTCCAGTATTCGCCGGAGATGTTCTCCGGCACCGAGCTCGCCTTCGCCAAGCGCGTGGTGGATGCCGTGACCGAGGTCTGGCAGCCCACGCCCGAGCGCAAGTGCATCGTCAACCTGCCGTCGACCGTCGAGCATTCCACGCCCAACATCTTCGCCGACATGATCGAGTGGATGCACCGCCATCTGGCCCGGCGCGACAGCATCGTGCTGTCCGTGCACCCGCACAACGACCGCGGCACCGGCACGGCCGCCGGTGAGTTCGCGGTGATGGCCGGCGCCGACCGGCTGGAGGGCTGTTTGTTCGGCAATGGCGAGCGCACCGGCAACCTCGACATCGTCAACGTGGCGCTCAACCTGTACAGCCAGGGCGTGGACCCCGGCCTGGACTTCTCCGACATCGACGAGGTCCGCCGCACGGTCGAGCATTGCAACCAGCTGCCGGTGCACCCGCGCCATCCCTATGTCGGCGACCTGGTTTACACCTCCTTCTCGGGCTCGCACCAGGACGCGATCAAGAAAGCGTTTTCCGCGCGCAGGGAAGATGACGTCTGGGACATGCCCTACCTGCCGCTCGACCCCAAGGACCTGGGGCGCAGCTACGAGGCGGTGATCCGCGTCAACAGCCAGTCGGGCAAGGGCGGCATCTCCTACCTGCTGGAGGCCGAGCATGGCCTCGAGCTGCCGCGCCGCCTGCAGATCGAGTTCAGCCGGGTGGTGCAGGGCGTGATGGACACCACGGGCAAGGAGTTGAGCGCGCGGGACCTGTGGTCGCTGTTCCAGAACGAATACCGGCTGGATCAGGCCACGGTGACGCACCAGGTGATCGAGTCCGGCCCCGACGACCGGGTCACGCTGGCCGCCGATATCCGCCAGGGCGAGCAGGTGCTGGCGGTGCGCGGCAGCGGCAATGGCCCGATCGACGCCTTCGTGACGGGCCTCGGCGAGGCCCTGGGGGAGACGGTGCGCGTGCTGGACTACCACGAGCACGCCATCGCTTCCGGCGCGGATGCCCGGGCGGTGGCCTACCTGGAGCTGCGCATCGGCGAGCACACCCTGTTCGGCGTGGGCATGGACGCCAACATCGTCTCGGCCTCGCTGAAAGCGATCGTCTCCGGCCTGCTGCGCTCGGGGGTGCAGGCTGGCGCATCGGCGCAGGCGGCCTGATCGGCGTAGGGGGCAGAAGCAAGAGCCGTCTGGCTCCGCGACAAGCTACTGGCTGTCGCTCGGCGCGGTGCTCTCATGTAGGTTTCACCCGTTGTCGAGCACGGGCTGTTCACCCAAGGTCCACGCTTCTGGCCAGGATGCCGCAGTGTGATCGGAGCCCGCCTGCTCCAATTTTGCTCCACTGAACCAAAGGTAGAGGCGGGACTTGTCGGAAAAAATCAGGAAGAGCGCGTCGAGGTGCAACTCTTGAAAGCTGCGTGGCCTCGGCGAGCGGGTGCCGCCGCGAATGGCCCGGCCTCTGCCGTGGGCAGCGTCACCAGGCCGGCAGGCATGCGTCACAATGCCCACATGTCTCTCGTCACCTACCTCCCCGGCACCACGCCGCTGGTGCTGGACTCGCCGCACAGCGGCACCGACTACCCGGCCGACTTCGGCTACGCCTGCGACCCGGCGGCGCTGCGCCGCGCCGAAGACACGCATGTGGAAAAGCTCTACGGCTTTGCGCCCGATCTGGGCGTGGCTTGGATCGAGGCCCATTTTCCGCGCAGCTACCTCGACGCCAATCGCGACACGACCGAGCTCGACGTGGGCCTGCTCGATGCGCCCTGGCCGCACCCCGTGGCCACCGATCCGGTGGTGCTGTCCAAGGTGCGGCTGGGCAAGGGCCTGATCTGGCGCTGCACCGACGAAGGCCTGTCGCTGTACGCGCGCAAGCTTTCGGTGGCCGAGGTGGAGCGGCGCATTGCCCAATGCTGGCAGCCCTACCACGCGGCGGTGGCGCAGGCCATAGACGCGGCGCACGCGCGCCACGGCTACAGCATCCACATCAACTGCCATTCCATGCCTGCCGTGGCGTCCAGCCACGCGACCGACTTCCCGGGCCTGGTGCATGCCGACTTCGTGGTCGGCAACCGCGACCACAGCACGGCCAGCGCCGCGCTGCTGCGGCTGGTCGGCGAGCAGTTGCAGGCCCAGGGCTACAGCGTCTCGTACAACCATCCCTACAAAGGCGTGGAGCTGGTGCGCCGCTATGGCCAGCCGGACGCCGACCGGCACAGCATCCAGCTCGAGATCAACCGCAAGCTCTACATGGACGAGCAGACCCTGGCGCCGCATGCCGGCTTCGCGCCGCTGCAGGCCCAGTTGCGCGCGCTGGTCCAGCGGCTGCTGGTCGCCGACCCGCGCCGCCTCTGAGCCGCGCAGCGCCGCATGATCACCTTCTTCAGCGATCAGCATGGCCTGCATGCGCCTGCCGACGAGATCTTCCGCGGCGAGCGCGTGCCCTGCTTCGAGACGCCCAGCCGTGCCGAGTTCGTGCGCGAGCGGCTGCAGGCACGCGGCCACTTGCTGCGCCAGCCCGACCAGGACAGCCGGGCGGTGCTCTCCCAGGTGCACAGCCCGCGCTACCTGGGCTTTCTGGCCTCGGCCTGGGACCAGTGGCTGGCGCTCGACCCGGCCAACGGTGATCGCCAGCCCTTTCCCTCGGTCTGGCCGGTGCGCACCCTGCGCAGCGACATCGAGCCGCAGAACTTCGTCGCCCGCCTGGGCCTGTATTCGATGGACAACGGCAGTCCCCTCGTGGCCGGCACCTGGGCCGCGGCCAAGGCCGGCGCCGACGCTGCCGCCTGCGCGGCCGCCCTGCTCGCCGCGGGCGAGCGCGGCGTGTTCTGCGCCACCCGCCCGCCCGGCCACCATGCCGGGGCCGACTTCATGGGCGGCTACTGCTTCCTCAACAACGCGGCCGTGGCCGCGCAGGCGCTGCGCAACCAGGGCGCTGCGCGCGTGGCCGTGCTCGACGTGGACTACCACCACGGCAACGGCACGCAAAGCATCTTCTACGAGCGCGCCGACGTGCTGTTCGTCAGCCTGCATGGCGATCCGCGCACCGAATACCCGTTCTACCTGGGCCATGCCGACGAGACCGGGGAGGGGGCCGGCGCGGGCTTCAACCTCAACCTGCCGCTGCCGGCCGGCAGCGGCGTGGCGGCCTGGTTCGAGGCGCTGAAGGCGGCCTGCCGGCGCATCGCGCGGCACGAGGCCCAGGCCCTGGTGGTGTCGCTGGGCCTGGACGCCTACGCGGGCGATCCGATCTCCCGCTTCGCGCTGCAGGCGGGCGACTTCTCTCGCCTGGGCCAGCGCCTGGCGCGGCTGGGTCTGCCCACGGTCTTCGTGCTGGAGGGCGGCTATGCGGCGGCCGAGCTGGGCGTGAACGCGGTGAACGTGATCGAGGCTTTTGAACAGGACTGAGCAAGGCATGGAGCAGGTCGACGTGGTGGTGGTGGGCGCTGGCGTGGTGGGCCTGGCCGTGGCGCGGGCGCTGGCCCTGCAGGGGCGCGAAGTCATGGTGCTGGAGGCGGCCGACGCGATCGGCACCGGCACCAGCTCGCGCAACAGCGAGGTCATCCACGCCGGCATCTACTACCCGCAGGGCTCGCTGAAAGCGCAGCTCTGCGTGCGCGGCAAGGAGCTGCTCTACGCCTATTGCGCCGAGCGCGCCATCGCGCACCGCCGCTGCGGCAAGCTCATCGTCGCCACTAGCGAGGCCCAGCGCCCGCAGTTGGCCGAGATACGCGCCAAGGCGGCGGCCAACGGCGTGCCGGACCTGGCGCCGCTCACGCGCGAGGCGGCGCTGGCCCTGGAGCCGCAGCTCGAATGCGTGGCGGCGCTGCATTCGCCCAGCACCGGCATCGTGGACAGCCACGCGCTCATGCTCTCGCTGCTCGGCGACCTCGAACATGCGGGCGGCCTGCTGGCCCTGAACTCGCCGCTGCGCTCGGCCCGCGTGGAAGGCGCCGCGATCGTGCTGACGGCCGAGGACGGCACCGAGCTGGCCGCCCGCAGCCTGGTCAACGCCGCCGGCCTGCGTGCAACGGACCTGGCGCGGCGCTTTGCCGGCCTGGACCCGCGCCATGTGCCCAGGGCCCACTACGCCAAAGGCAATTACTTCAGCCTGTCGGGACGCTCGCCGTTCCAGCGCCTGATCTACCCCGTGCCCGAGGCGGCCGGGCTGGGCGTGCACCTGACGCTGGACCTGGGCGGCCAGGCCAAGTTCGGCCCCGACGTGCAGTGGGTGGACAGGCCCGACGACCTGGTGGTCGATCCGGCGCGCGGCCAGGCCTTCTACGCCGAGGTGCGCCGCTATTGGCCGGGCCTGCCCGACGGTGCCCTGCTGCCGGGCTATGCGGGCATCAGGCCCAAGATCAGCGGGCCGGGCCAGCCCGCCGCCGATTTCCTGATCCAGGGGCCGCGCGAGCATGGCGTGCCGGGCCTGGTCAACCTGTTCGGCATCGAGTCGCCTGGGCTGACCAGTTGCCTGGCCATCGGCGAGTATGTCGGCGAACTGCTCTCGCCGCGGTAGACAGCGCTCAGGCCGCGTCGACCTTGAGGTTCTGCGCGGCCACCACGCGCTGCCAGCCGCGGAAGTCCTGCTCGATGAAGCGCGCCAGCTGCGCTGCGGGGCCGGCGGCGGGCTCGATGGCGTCCCTGGCGAAGCGCTCGCGCACATCGGGCAGGGCAACGGCCTTGGCGACGGCGGCGTTCAGGCGCTCGAGCACCGGTGCGGGCGTGCCGCGCGGCGCCACCAGGCCGAAGTAGTTGAGCACGTTGAAGTCGGCAAAACCGGCCTCGGCCATGCCGGGCACCTCGGGCAGGGCGGGCGAGCGGCGCTCGCTGGTCACGGCCAGGGCGCGCACGCGGCCGTCGCGGACGAAGGTCGCCAGCGCCGGCACGGTGCCGGTCACCAGGTGGATCTGGCCGGCGATCATGTCCATGGTGGCCGGCGCGATGCCGCGATAGGGGATGTGGGTGATGTAGCTCTGGCTGCGGCTCTTGAGCATCTCCAGCACCAGGTGGTTGATGCCGCCCGCGCCGGCCGAGCCGTAGTTGAGGTAGCCCGGCTTCCGCCTGGCCAGCGCCACCAGCTCGCGCAGGCTGTGGACTGGCAGGTCCTTGTTGACGGCCCAGAGCAGGGGGCCGCTGGCGATCATGCCGACCGGGGCGAAATGGCGCACCGGGTCGTAGCCCGCGCCGGGCAGGGCGGCCGGCACCGTGGTGAAGGGGGCGGCGACCAGCAGCAGGGTGTGGCCGTCGGCCGGGCTTTGCGCGACGTGCTGCGTGCCGATCGCGCCCGAGGCGCCGGCGCGGTTGTCGACCACGACCGGGTTGTCCAGCAGCTCGGCCAGCTTCTGCGCCATCAGGCGGCCCACGGCGTCGGTGCCCGCGCCGGGTGCGAAGGGCACGACGATGCGTATGGGCTTGTCGGGCCAGCCCTGGGCCCGCAGGGGCGCGCTGGACAGGGCGGCGAGGCTGGCAGCGGTGGCCAGCAGGGCCTGGCGACGGTTCGGGTGATGGTGCATGGCGGCTCTCGGACGGTGGGTTGCGGCCAGCAGCTTAGCCTGCAGTTGTGTCAGCCGGGTTGCATTCGCGTGACGGCGGGATGTCAGCGCAGCCGCTTCAGGGCCAGCGCCGCCTGGCGGACCAGCTCCGGGCCCTTGTAAATCAGGCCGGTGTAGATCTGCACCAGGTCGGCGCCGGCTTCGATCTTGCTCACCGCGTCCTCGGCGCTCAGGATGCCGCCGACGCCGATGATGGGGAAGCCTGGGCCGAGCGCGGCGCGCAGCTGGCGGATCACGCGGTTGCTGGCTTCCAGCACCGGGGCGCCGCTCAGGCCCCCGGCCTCGCCGGCATGCGCCAGGCCCTGCACCGCCTCGCGCGAGAGCGTGGTGTTGGTGGCGATGACGCCGTCCATGCCATGGCGCTGGAGCGTGGCGGCGATCACGCCGACCTGGGCCTCGTCGAGGTCCGGTGCGATCTTCACGAAGATCGGCACCTTGCGGCCATGCTGGACGGCCAGTGCGGCGCGGCGCTCGGCGATGGCGCCGAGCAGGCCGTCCAGCGCCGCGTCGCTCTGCAGGCTGCGCAGGTTCTGGGTGTTGGGGCTGGAGATGTTGACCGTCACGTAGTCGGCGTGCGGGTAGACGCCTTCCAGGGCGCACAGGTAGTCGCTGGTCGCCTCTTCGATCGCCGTGGCCGCGTTCTTGCCGATGTTCAGGCCCAGGATGCGTCCCTTCTGCCGGAAGCTCGATCGCTTGACATTGGCGACGAAGGCGTCCAGCCCGTCGTTGTTGAAGCCCAGGCGGTTGATCAGGGCCTGGGCCTCGGGCAGGCGGAACATGCGCGGCTTGGGGTTGCCGGGCTGGGGCTTGGGCGTGACGGTGCCGACCTCGACGAAGCCGAAGCCCATGGCGCCCAGGCCATCGATGCAGCGCGCGTTCTTGTCCAGGCCGGCGGCCAGGCCCACGCGGTTGGGAAAACGCAGGCCGGCCAGGGTGACGGGGTCGTCGACCAAGCCGCTGCACCAGGCCCAGGCCAGCGGCGTGCCCTGGGCCCGCGCCAGCGCGTTCATGGTCAGTTCGTGGGCGGTTTCGGGATCCAGGCCGAACAGAAAGGGGCGGGCGAGGGCGTAGGGCAGGAGGGACATTGGATAATTCTTGGAAACTTCCCTGGATTGTCTCAAATGACCCAAGACGAACTCAAAGCCCTGGTCGGCCAGGCCGCCCTCCAATACGTCGTGCCCGGCGAAATCGTGGGGGTGGGCACCGGCTCCACCGTCAACTTCTTTCTCGACGCCCTGGCCACGGTGCGCGACACCATCAAGGGCGCGGTCTCGAGCTCCGAGGCCTCGACCGCGCGCCTGAAGGCGATCGGCATCCCGGTGTTCGACTGCAACGAGGTGGGCGAGCTGGCGGTCTACATTGACGGCGCCGACGAGATCGACTCTCGCGGCTACATGGTCAAGGGCGGCGGCGCGGCGCTCACGCGCGAGAAGATCGTGGCTGCGCAGTCGCGCCTCTTCGTCTGCATCGCCGACGCCTCCAAGCTGGTCGAGACCCTGGGCGCCTTTCCGCTGCCGGTGGAAGTCATTCCCATGGCGGCGCAGCGCGTGGCGCGCCAGTTCGCGGCCCTGGGCGGCCAGGCCCGGCTGCGCCTGAAGGACGGCCAGCCGCTGGTGACCGACAACGGCCAGCAGATCCTGGACGTGACCGGGCTGGCCATCACCGACCCGCTGGCCTTCGAGTCCGAGGTCAACCAGTGGCCCGGCGTGGTCACGGTGGGCGTGTTCGCGCACCAGAAGGCCGGCGTCTGCCTGCTGGGCACCGACAGCGGCGTGCGGACGCTGGAGTTTCGCTGAAGGGCCGGCGTCCGGCCCGGCTTCAGAAGCGGATGCCGGCCGGGTTGGCGGGGGCCTGCGTGGCAGGCGCCGCCCGGGCCGGCGCGGATGCCGCGGCCTCGGGCGCCGCGGCCGCTTCGGCCGGACGCTGCAGCGTCACGAGGGGCGTGGCGGCCGGTGCACGGTAGCCGCGCGGCAGCTGCGATGTCTTCGGGTAGCCGGCCGCGTCGAGGAACTGCCCCCATTCGGCGTCCGAAAAGCCCTTGAGCTGCTGCGCCCCTATGGTCAGCAGCGGCAGGCCGTTGCCGCCGCTCAGGCGCTGCAAGGCTTCCTGGTCATCGGGCGTGGTCACGGTCTTCTCGCTGAACGGGACGCCCCGGCCAGTCAGATAGGCACGGCCGCTGCCGCAGGGAGTGCAGTTGTCGCCGGTGTAGAGCGTGACCGGGTAGCGGCTCGCGACCTGGCGCAATTCGTAGGGCAGGGCGGCCGTGCCGCCGCCCTCGGCGGCGGGGGCCGGGGCCACGGCCTTGGCTGCCGGCGGGGGCTTGTCGGAGAAGGTCACGCGGCCGTCCGGGCCGACGCTGCGGTAGACCGGCTGGGCCTGCAAGCCGCTCAGCGCCAGACCCAGGAAGGTGGCGGCGAGGCTGGCGATCAGGCGTGGGACATGGCGCTGCTTCATTCTGTGCTCCCCTTTCTTGTGCTCCGTGCGGGTGGTCCGGTGGTTCAGGCCATGCCCTGGTGGCGCAGCAGCGCGTCCAGGCTGGGCTCGCGGCCGCGGAAGGCCTTGAACGACGCCATGGCGGGGCGGCTGCCGCCGGCCTCGAGGATTTCCTTGCGGTAGCGGCGGCCGGTGGCCACGCTGGGCAGGCCGCCCTGGCCGGCGCTTTCCTCGAAGGCCGCGTAGGCATCGGCGCTCAGTACCTCGGCCCATTTGTAGCTGTAGTAGCCGGCCGCGTAGCCGCCGGCGAAGATGTGGCTGAAGGTGTGGGCCGTGCGGCTCCAGGCCGGCGGCTGCAGCACGGCCACCTCGGCGCGTACCAGGTCCAAGAGCGGCATGAAGTCCTGCGCCGGGTCGTGCTCGGTGTGCAGCAGCATGTCGAACAGCGCGAACTCGATCTGCCTGAGCGTCTGCAGGCCGCTCTGGAAGTTCTTGGCGGCGACCATCTTGTCGAACAGCGCGCGCGGCAGGGGCTCGCCGGTGTCGACATGGGCGGTCATGTGCCTGAGCACCTCCCATTCCCAGCAGAAGTTCTCCATGAACTGGCTGGGCAGCTCGACCGCGTCCCATTCCACGCCGCTGATGCCCGAGACGTCGCGCTCGTTGACCTGGGTCAGCAGGTGGTGCAGGCCGTGGCCGCATTCGTGGAACAGGGTGATGACGTCGTCGTGCGTGAGCAGGGCGGGCTTGCCGTCCACGCCCTCGGCGAAGTTGCAGACCAGGTGCGCCACCGGGGTCTGCAGCTGGCCGGTGTCGGGCCTCAGCCAGCGTGCGCGCACATCGTCCATCCAGGCGCCGCCGCGCTTGCCGGTGCGCGCGGGCTGGTCGAGGTAGAACTGGCCCACCAACTGGCCCTGACGCTCGATGCGGTAGAACTCGACGGCCGGGTGCCAGGCCGGCGCGCTGTCGCGCCGGATGCCGACCTCGAACAGGGTTTCGATGATGAGGAACAGGCCGGCCAGCACCTTGGGCGCGGTGAAGTAGGGCTTGACCTCCTGCTCGCTGAAGCTGTAGCGCGCCTCCTTGAGCTTTTCGCCGAGGTAGGGCCAGTCCCAGGGCTGCGGGTCGGCCAGGCCGAACTGCTGCGCGGCGAAGGCGCGCAGGTCGGCCACGTCCTTCTCGGCGTGGGGACGGGCGCGCGCGGCGAGGTCGCGCAGGAAGGCGATGACCTGCTGCGGCGACTCGGCCATCTTGGGCACGACCGAGACCTCGCCGAAGTTGACGTAGCCCAGCAGTTGCGCCTCCTCCTGGCGCAGGGCCAGGATCTCGCGGATCAGGGCGCTGTTGTCGAAGCGGGCCACCTCACCCTCGGCCTGGTCGGAGGCGCGGGTGACATAGGCGCGGTAGAGTTTCTCGCGCAGGGCGCTGCTGCGCGCGAACTGCATCACCGGCAGGTAGCAGGGCATCTTGAGCGTCAGCTTGTGGCCCTCTTTCCCCTCGGCTTGGGCGGCCGCCCGCGCGGCCTGCTGCACGTCCTCGGGCACGCCCTCGAGCTCCTCGGCCGTGGCGTAGTAAGCGAAGGCATCGGTGGCGTCGAGCGCGTTCTCGCTGAACTTCTGGCTCAGCTCGGCCTGGCGTTCCTGGATCTGCGCGAAGCGCGCCTTGCCCTCGCCCTGCAGCTCGGCGCCGCCGAGCACGAAGTTGCGCACCGCGTTCTTGTGCGCCTGGCGCTGCTCCTCGTTCAGCGTGGCGGCGTCGATGGCCTTGTACTTGGCGTACAGGCGCTCGTCCGCGCCCAGGCGGGTCCAGAACTCGGTGACCTTGGGCAGGGCGGCGTTGAAGGCGGCGCGCAGCTCGGGAGTGTCGGCCACGCTGTTGAGGTGGCTGACCACGCCCCAGGCCCGGCCCAGCCTCTCGGTGGCCACGTCGAGCCGCTGCGCGATCGCGCTCCAGCTGGCCGGGAACTGGGGCGCCGTCACGGCCTCGAGCGCGGCATCGGCCTCGGCCAGCAACTGCTCGACCGCGGGGGCCACATGCTCGGGCCGCACGCGGTCGAAGGGCGGCAGGCCGGAAAATTCGAGGAGAGGATTGCTCATGGTGGCTCAGCGAGCGGCCCGCTCGGCCGCCTCCAGGGTGTTGACCAGCAGCATGGTAATGGTCATCGGGCCGACCCCGCCCGGCACGGGGGTGATCCAGCCGGCGACTGCCTTGACGGCGTCGAAGTCCACGTCGCCGCAGAGCTTGCCGTGGTCGTCGCGGTTCATGCCCACGTCCAGCACCACGGCGCCGGGCTTGACCATGTCGGCGGTCAGCACCTTGCGCTTGCCGACGGCGGCCACGATCACGTCGGCCTGCAGGGTCTGGGCCTTGAGGTCGCGCGTGGCGCTGTGGCAGATGGTCACGGTGGCGTTCTGCTGCAGCAGCATCAGCGCCATGGGCTTGCCGACGATGTTGCTGCGGCCGATCACCACGGCGTGCTTGCCCTTGAGCTCGTAGCCTATGGACTCCAGCATCTTCATGCAGCCGTAGGGCGTGCAAGGCCAGAAGCCGGGCAGGCCGGTCATCAGCGCGCCGGCGCTGGCGATGTGGAAGCCGTCCACGTCCTTGGCCGGGGCGATGGCCTCGATGACCTTCTGCCCGTCCATGTGCTTGGGCAGGGGCAGCTGCACCAGGATGCCGTGGATAGCCGGGTCGTGGTTCAGCGCCGCCACGCGCGCCAGCAGCTCGGCCTCGGTCAGGTTCTCGGGGTATTGCTCGAGCACCGAGTGCAGGCCGGCGTCATGGCAGGCCTTGACCTTGTTGCGCACGTAGACCTGGGAGGCCGGGTTGTCGCCGACCAGGATCACGGCCAGGCCGGGCGTGGTGCCGCGCGCCTTGAGCGCGGCCGCGCGCTCGGCGACTTCGGTGCGCAGGTGGCGGGAGAGAGCGTTGCCGTCTATGAGTTGGGCGGTCATTGTCGATTTGATTCTGTGCAGGCTGTTGAATTGAAAACGCCCGCTAGTTCTTGAACTACGGGCGTATGTCGCGCTTGAAATGCAGGCGTCAGCTTTTCGGTGCGTTCTGCCCCAGGGCGATCTTGAGCAGGTCGGCGACCGTGTTGGCGTTGAGCTTTTCCATGATGTTGGCGCGGTGCGCCTCCACCGTCTTGATGCTGATGCCCAGGTCGTCGGCAATCTGCTTGTTCAGGCGGCCGGCGACGATGCGTTCGAGCACCTGGGCCTCGCGCCCGGTCAGCTTGGACAGCAGGGCGTCCCGGCTGGCGGCCTGCTGGTATTCGGCGAAGGACTCGCGCGCGTGCTCGAGCATGCGCTCGACCAGGCCGACCAGCTCGTCTTCCTTGAAGGGCTTCTGGATGAAGTCCATGGCGCCCTTCTTCATGGTGTTGACGGCCATGGGCACGTCGCCATGGCCGGTGATGAAGACGATGGGCAGCGGGGACTTGCGCTCGAGCAGGCGGTCCTGCAGCTCCAGGCCGGTCATGCCGCCCATGCGGATGTCGACGATCAGGCAGGCCACCTCGCGCACGTCGTAGCGGCTGAGGAAAGACTCGGCCGAGTCGAAGCAGCGCACGCGGTAATCCTTGCCTTCGAGCAGCCACTGCAGGGAGTCGCGGACGGCCTCGTCGTCGTCCACCACGTAGACGGTGCCCTTTTTAGGAATCAAGCTCATGCAGTCACCCCGGAATCCTTGCGTACTTCAGAGGGGGCCGTGTCGGACAAGGGTATCCAGAAAGAGAAACGGCAGCCCATCACCTCGGGGCCATTGTAGAGGTTCTCCGCCGTGATCCGCCCCTGGTGGGACTCGACGATGCTGCGGCACAGGTTCAGGCCTATGCCCATGCCCTCGGCCTTGGTCGAGAAAAAGGCTTCGTACAGCCGCTCCATGACCTCGGGCGCCAGGCCCTTGCCGGTGTCGGTCACGGTGAACAGCACCGCGGGCTGGCCATCGACCTGCTTGGGCACCACGCGCAGCTCGACATTGCGCCGCGCTGGCGGGCGCTGCGCCGCGTCGATCGATTCGGCGGCGTTCTTCATCAGGTTGACCAGCACCTGCTCGATCAGGATGGGGTCGACGCGCAGCGTGGGCAGGCGCGCGGCCACGTAGTGCGTGAGGCGCACCTGGCGCCGGCGCAGCTCGATCTCGGCCAGTTCCACCGCCTCGGCCACCATGGTGGCGACGTCCGAGGGCGTGCGATTGGGCTCGCTGCGCTTCACGAAGGAGCGTATGCGCTGGATGATCTGGCCGGCGCGCTGGGCCTGGCGGGCGGTCTTCTCGAGCGCGCCCAGCAGGTCCTCCTCGGTGATCTGCTGGTTGCGGATGCGCGAGACCATGCCGTTGCAGTAGTTGCTGATCGCGGTCAGCGGCTGGTTCAGCTCGTGGGCCACGCTGGAGGCCATCTCGCCCATGGTGATCAGCCGGCTGGCCGACTGCGCGCGCTCGGCCTGGGCCGCCGCCAATTCCTCGGCATGCCGGCGCGACGTGATGTCGGTGGCGATCACCATCTGCGCCAGGCGCCCGTCGACCCAGTTCAGGTAGCGCGAACGCACCTCCAGCCACTTGCCCAGCGCGGGCACGAAGATCTCGGCATGCTCTGATTGGGCCGTGGTCAGGGCGCCCGTGGGCAGGCCGGCATAGCCGTCCACGTCGTCCAGTCCCTCGTGCGGCATGCGTGCCTCGGGCACGCCGGCCTGCTGCACCATCTGCAGGTGGCCGACGGCCTGCACGCCGAACCACAGGCGGTAGAGCTTGTTGGCAAACAGCAGCTCCTCGCTGCCCAGGGGCGCCACCGAGACCGAGGCGTCCAGCGCCTCCAGCACCGTGGTGAAGCGCTCGTGCGAGGCCTGCAACTGCTCGCGGATGCGATTCGGCTCGGTGATGTCGGTCATCGAGGTCACCCAACCGGTCTGCTTGCCCACCGCGTCGATCAGCGGCGAGACATAGAGCCGCGCGTCGAACAAGGTGCCGTCCTTGCGCTTGACGCGCACCTGGAAGCCCCCGGGCGTGGTGCGGCCGCCGATCTCGTCCTCCAGCCTTGCGGTCAGCAGGTCGCGGTCCTCGTCGGGCCAGTAGGGGAAGGGGGCCGTGCGGCCCACCAGCTCGCTCTCGCTCCAGCTGGTCATCTGGCAGAAGGCGGCGTTGACGTAGGTGATGCGCCCCTGCAGGTCGAGCGCGCGCATGCCGGTCAGCATGGAGTTCTCCATGGCGCGGCGGAAGTTGGTCTCGGCCACCAGGGCCTGCTGCGCCTGCATGCGCCGGCGCGTGTGGCGCCAGTTGGCGATCAGCATCCAGGCGGTCATGACGCTGAGCGTGCTGACCAGCCAGAACAGGCCGCTGCCGATCACGCCCAGCGAGGTGCGCCAGGCCTGGGCGCGCAGGATCAGGCTGTTGCCCACCGGCGAAACCGGCACCTCGTACTCGTTGGCCGTGAAGGTCCAGGGCAGCAGATCCAGCGCCTTGGCGCGCTTGGGGATGGACTGGCCGGCCAGCAGGCTGGCCTTGTCGTCGACCAGGGCCACCGCGTACTTGGCCAGCACCTCGGTCGGCACGCCGTAGCGCAGCAGGCCGTCGATCGAGTATTCGCCCAGGATCACGCCCGAAAAGCGCCCCTGCTCGGACAGCGGGCTGTGCAGCTGCAGCAGGGGCAGGGTGCCGGCCGGGGCCGCGGGCAGGGCGTAGACCGGTTGCAGCAGGTCGCGCGCCAGGCCGTAGCTGGCCTCGGTCTCGCCGATGCGCAGCACGTCGCCGGCCACCCATTGCTGGGAGGCGATCACGCTGGGGGCGGCCTGGCTGGCAATGATCTTGCGGCGCTCGTCGATCCAGGTGATGGCCTGCAGCTCGGGGTATTGCGCGACCAGGGACTCGGCGCGGCCCATGAACTGCTCGGGATCGACCTCCTTGTTGGAAATGTCGCGCGCCAGGCGCATCAGCTGCTCCTGGCGCTCGAGCAAGCGCAGGCGCAGGCGCTGCTGCGCGTACTCGACGTCGCGCTTGACGGCCTCCTGCTCGCGTTCGATCTCCTCGGCGCGCAGGTACCAGAAGGCCGTGGCGATGGCGGCCATGAACAGCACCACGGCGGCCAGCGGGGCCAGCATGGCGAAGCGGTCCTGGCGGGTGGGTGTCTGGCGGCGCCACCAGCGGCGCCACCATCCCAGCGGTTCGACGCCGGTACTGCGGGCGTCCGTCGTTGCGGGGCGTACTTCCATGCCTGCAAGTGTAGGTGAGCGCCCGCAGGCGGGCCCTGCTTGCAACGGAACCCGGACAGTTTTTACGCGCTTAAAAAATCCATAATATGAAAATGACTGGCACTATTTGAAATACGCGAGGAATTATGAGAAACTCCGCGCACCGCTTAAATTACGCCACAAACCCTCAGGAGACGCCATGTCAGCCTTACCCAGTCAGCCCTTCGGTGCCGCAGCCAACGACGCGGACAGCCAGGAAACCCGCGAATGGAAAGACGCCCTGTCTGCCGTGATCGAACAGGAGGGCGGCGAGCGCGCGCATTTCCTGCTCGAGCAACTGCTCGAACACGCGCGTGAGAACAGCATCGACATGCCGTTCTCGGCCAACACCGGCTACGTGAACACCATCGAGCCGGACCAGGAAGAGCGCTGCCCGGGCAACATCGAGATCGAGGAGCGCCTGCGCGCCTACATGCGCTGGAACGCCATGGCCATGGTGGTCAAGGCCAACCGCCACAACCCGGCCGACGGCGGCGACCTCGGCGGCCACATCGGCTCCTTCGCTTCGCTGGCCCACATGTTCGGCGCCGGCTTCAACCATTTCTGGCACGCCGAGAG
Organism: Ramlibacter sp. 2FC; assembly: GCF_005503345.1. Taxonomy (NCBI): domain Bacteria; kingdom Pseudomonadati; phylum Pseudomonadota; class Betaproteobacteria; order Burkholderiales; family Comamonadaceae; genus Ramlibacter; species Ramlibacter sp. 2FC. Next base: position 67,168 of record NZ_SCMM01000017.1, on the reverse strand, counting down.
CGAGAACCACGGCGGCGACTGCCTCTACATCCAGGGCCACGTGTCGCCCGGCGTCTACGCGCGCGCCTACCTCGAAGGCCGCCTGAGCGAGGAGCAGCTGCTCAACTTCCGCCAGGAGGTCGATGGCAAGGGCCTGTCGAGCTACCCGCACCCCAAGCTGATGCCCGAGTTCTGGCAGTTCCCCACGGTGTCCATGGGACTGGGCCCGCTGATGGCCATCTACCAGGCGCGCTTCCTGAAGTACCTGCACGCGCGCGGCATCGCCAACACCGAGAACCGCAAGGTCTGGGTGTTCTGCGGCGACGGCGAGATGGACGAGGTGGAAAGCCTGGGCGCGATCGGCCTGGCCGCGCGCGAGAACCTGGACAACCTGATCTTCGTGATCAACTGCAACCTGCAGCGCCTGGACGGCCCGGTGCGCGGCAACGGCAAGATCATCCAGGAGCTCGAGGGCGAGTTCCGCGGCGCGGGCTGGAACGTGATCAAGCTGCTGTGGGGCAGCGAATGGGATCCGCTGCTGGCGCGCGACAAGGACGGCGCGCTGCGCAAGATCATGATGGACACCCTGGACGGCGACTACCAGGCTTTCAAGGCCAACGACGGCGCCTACGTGCGCAAGCATTTCTTCGGCCGCGACCCGCGCACGCTGGAGATGGTTGCCAAGATGAGCGACGAGGACATCTGGAAGCTGCGCCGCGGCGGCCACGACCCGCAGAAGGTCTATGCGGCCTACCACCAGGCGGTCAACCACAAGGGCCAGCCCACGGTGCTGCTGATCAAGACCGTCAAGGGCTACGGCATGGGCAAGGCCGGCGAGGGCAAGAACACCGTGCACCAGACCAAGAAGCTGACCGACGAGGACATCAAGATCTTCCGCGACCGCTTCAATATCCCTATCCCCGACAGCGAGCTGGCCAAGATCCCGTTCTACAAGCCGGCCGACGACACGCCGGAGATGAAGTACCTGCACGAGCGCCGCAAGGCCCTGGGCGGCTACCTGCCGCACCGCCGCACCAAGGCCGAGGAAAACTTCACCGTGCCCGCGCTCGAGACCTTCAAGGCGGTGCTGGAGCCCACGGCCGAGGGCCGCGAGATCTCGACCACCCAGGCCTATGTGCGCTTCCTCACGCAGCTGCTGCGCGACCAGGCCCTGGGCCCGCGCGTGGTGCCCATCCTGGTCGACGAGGCGCGCACCTTCGGCATGGAAGGCCTGTTCCGCCAGGTCGGCATCTACAACCCGGCGGGCCAGCAGTACACCCCGGTCGACAAGGACCAGGTGATGTACTACAAGGAGGACAAGGCCGGCCAGATCCTGCAGGAAGGCATCAACGAAGCCGGCGGCATGAGCAGCTGGATCGCGGCCGCGACGAGCTACAGCACCAGCAACCGCATCATGGTGCCGTTCTACGTCTACTATTCGATGTTCGGCTTCCAGCGCATCGGCGACCTGGCCTGGGCCGCCGGCGACATGCAGGCGCGCGGCTTCCTGCTGGGCGGCACCTCGGGGCGCACCACGCTCAACGGCGAGGGCCTGCAGCACGAGGACGGCCACAGCCACATCCTGGCCGGCACCATCCCCAACTGCGTCAGCTACGACCCGACCTTTGCGCACGAGGTCGGCGTGATCCTGCACCATGGCTTGAAGCGCATGGTCGAGAAGCAGGACAACGTCTTCTACTACCTGACCCTGCTCAACGAGAACTACGCCATGCCGGGCCTCACGGCCGGCACCGAGGAGCAGATCATCAAGGGCATGTACCTGTGCAAGCCCGCGGTGCTCAAGGCCAAGGCCAAGACCCCGCAGGTCCAGCTGCTGGGCTCGGGCACCATCCTGCGCGAGTCCATCGCTGCCCAGGAGCTGCTGGAGCAGGACTGGGGCGTGGCCGCCAGCGTCTGGAGCTGCCCGAGCTTCAACGAGCTCACGCGTGACGGCCAGGATGCCGAGCGCTGGAACCTGCTGCACCCGCTGGAGACGCAGCGCGTGCCCTTCGTGGCGCAGCAGCTGGAAAAGCACGAGGGCCCGGTGGTCGCCTCGACCGACTACATGAAGGCCTATGCCGAGCAGATCCGCCCCTTCATGCCCAAGGGCCGCAACTACAAGGTGCTGGGCACCGACGGCTTCGGCCGCAGCGATTTCCGCGGCAAGCTGCGCGAGCATTTCGAGGTGAACCGCCACTACATCGTGGTCGCCGCCCTGCGCGCCCTGGCCGAAGAGGGCAGCGTGCCCATGGCCAAGGTCGCCGAGGCGATCAAGAAGTACGACATCAAGGCCGACAAGGTCAACCCGCTGTACGCCTGACAAGAACGACGGAGAACAAACATGGCATTGGTAGAAGTGAAGGTCCCCGACATCGGGGACTTCGATGAAGTCGCGGTCATCGAATTGCTGGTCAAGCCCGGCGACAGCGTGAAGGCCGAGCAGTCGCTGATCACGGTGGAGTCCGACAAGGCCTCGATGGAGATTCCCTCGTCCACCGCCGGCGTGGTCAAGGAGCTCAAGCTCAAGCTGGGCGACAAGGTCAAGCAGGGCTCGGTGGTGCTGGTGCTGGAGGCCGAAGGTGCCGCCGCGCCGGCCGCCGCAGCGGCCCCGGCGCCTGCCGCCGCTGCGGCAGCGCCTGCGCCTGCGCCGGCCCCCGTGGCCGCTGCCGCCGCCACCGGCCCGGTCGAGGTGCGCGTGCCCGACATCGGCGACTTCAAGGACGTCGCCGTGATCGAGGTCTTCGTCAAGCCCGGCGACGCCATCAAGCTCGAGCAGAGCCTGATCACTGTCGAATCCGACAAGGCCTCGATGGAGATCCCCTCGTCGGCCGCTGGCGTGCTCAAGGAGCTCAAGGTCAAGATCGGCGACAAGATCAACATCGGTGACCTGCTGGCCGTGCTCGAGGGCAGCGCCGCCCCGGCCGCGCCCGCGGTGGCCGCCGCTGCGGCGCCTGCTCCGGCGGCCGCCAGCGTGCCCGCCAGCCCGGCGCCTGTGGCGGCCCCCGCCGCCGCCCTGCCGGCCCACCAGCCCACCGGCGCGCCGGTCGGCCTGCCGCACGCCTCGCCCTCGGTGCGCAAGTTCGCGCGCGAGCTCGGTGTGCCGCTGGAGGAGGTCAAGGGCAGCGGCCTCAAGGGCCGCATCACCCAGGACGACGTGCAGGGCTTTACCCGCGCCGTGATGGCCGGCGCCCAGCAGACCAAGGCCCAGGCCGCCAAGGCCCCGGCCGGCGGCGGCGACGGTGCCGGCCTGGGCCTGATCCCCTGGCCCAAGGTCGACTTCGCCAAGTTCGGCCCCATAGAGCGCAAGGAGCTGGGCCGCATCAAGAAGATCAGCGGCGCCAACCTGCTGCGCAACGCCGTGATGATCCCGGCCGTCACCAACCACGACGACGCCGACATCACCGAGCTCGAGGCCTTCCGTGTCTCGACCAACAAGGAGAACGAGAAGTCCGGCGTCAAGGTCACCATGCTGGCCTTCCTGATCAAGGCCTGCGTGGCCGCGCTCAAGAAGTTCCCCGAGTTCAACAGCTCGCTGGACGGCGACGCCCTGGTCTACAAGCAGTACTGGCACATCGGCTTTGCCGCCGACACGCCCAACGGCCTGGTCGTTCCCGTGATCAAGGACGCCGACAAGAAGGGCATCCTCGCGATCAGCCAGGAGATGTCCGAGCTGGCCAAGAAGGCGCGCGACGGCAAGCTGGGGCCGGCCGACATGAGCGGCGCCACCTTCACCATCTCCAGCCTGGGCGGCATCGGCGGGCGTTACTTCACGCCCATCATCAACGCGCCCGAGGTCGCCATCCTGGGGGTCTGCAAGTCCACCATGGAGCCGGTCTGGGACGGCAAGCAGTTCCAGCCGCGCCTGATGCTGCCGCTGTCGCTGACCTGGGATCACCGCGTGATCGACGGCGCCGCCGCCGCGCGCTTCAACGCCTACCTGGGCCAGATCCTTGGCGACTTCCGCCGTGTGCTGCTGTAAAGGGACCGCAACATGGCACTGATTGACATCAAGGTTCCCGACATCGGCGATTTCTCCGAAGTTGCCGTCATCGAGTTGCTGGTCAAGCCCGGCGACACCATCAAGGCCGAGCAGAGCCTGGTCACCGTCGAGTCCGACAAGGCCTCGATGGAGATCCCCTCCAGCCATGCCGGCGTGGTCAAGGAGCTCAGGATCAAGCTGGGCGACAAGGTCAGCGAAGGCTCGGTGCTGCTGACGCTGGAGGCGGCCGAAGGCGGCGCTGCGGCGCCTGCACCGGCGCCGGCCGCTGCACCCGCGGCGGCTGCTCCGGCCCCCGCCGCGGCGGCCCCGGCCCCCGTCGCCGCCAGCTTCGGCGGCCAGGCCGACCTCGAGTGCGACGTGCTCGTGCTCGGTGCCGGCCCCGGCGGCTACTCGGCCGCCTTCCGCGCCGCCGACTTGGGTCTGAAGGTGGTGCTGGTCGAGCGCTACGCCACCCTGGGCGGCGTGTGCCTGAACGTGGGCTGTATCCCTTCCAAGGCCCTGCTGCACGTGGCCGCCGTGATGGACGAGGTCGGCCACATGGCCGACCTCGGCGTCGACTTCGGCGCGCCCAAGCTCGACGTCGACAAGCTGCGCGGCCACAAGGAAAAGGTCATCTCCAAGCTGACCGGCGGCCTGGCCGCCATGGCCAAGATGCGCAAGGTGACGGTGGTGCGCGGCTACGGCGCCTTCGCCGGTGCCAACCATGTCGAGGTCGAGGAGACCGGCGGCACGGCGCAGGAGAAGACCGGCAAGAAGCAGGTCATCGCGTTCAAGCGCTGCATCATCGCCGCCGGCTCGCAGGCCGTGCGCCTGCCCTTCATGCCGCAGGACCCGCGCGTGGTGGACTCCACCGGCGCGCTGGCCCTGCAGGGCGTGCCCAAGAAGATGCTCATCGTCGGCGGCGGCATCATCGGCCTGGAGATGGGCACGGTCTACAGCACGCTGGGCGCGCGCCTGGACGTGGTCGAGATGCTGGACGGGCTGATGCAGGGCGCCGACCGGGATCTGGTCAAGGTCTGGCAGAAGATGAACCAGCACCGCTTCGACAACATCATGCTCAAGACCAAGACCGTGGGCGCGCAGGCCACGCCCGAGGGCATCAAGGTGCAGTTCGAAGGCCTGGACGGCAGCAAGAGCGAGGGCACCTACGACTTGGTGCTGCAGGCCGTGGGCCGCACGCCCAACGGCAAGAAGATCGCCGCCGACAAGGCCGGCGTGGCCGTCACCGACCGTGGTTTCATCGACGTCGACATCCAGATGCGCACCAACGTGCCGCACATCTTCGCCATCGGCGACATCGTGGGCCAGCCCATGCTGGCGCACAAGGCGGTGCACGAGGCGCATGTGGCGGCGGAGGTGATCGCCGGCGAACTGCAGGGCAACCAGGAGCTGGCCTCGGCCGCCTTCAACGCCCGCGTGATCCCCAGCGTGGCCTACACCGACCCCGAGGTGGCCTGGGTGGGCCTGACCGAGGACCAGGCCAAGGCGCAGGGCATCAAGGTCAAGAAGGGCCTGTTCCCCTGGACGGCCTCGGGCCGCGCCATCGCCAACGGGCGCGACGAGGGCTACACCAAGCTGCTGTTCGACGACAGCCCCGAGGCCCATGGCCACGGCAAGATCCTGGGTGGCGGCATCGTGGGCACCCATGCCGGCGACATGATCGGTGAGATCGCGCTGGCCATCGAGATGGGCGCCGACGCGGTGGACATCGGCAAGACCATCCACCCGCACCCCACGCTGGGCGAGAGCATAGGCATGGCGGCCGAGGTGGCCCACGGCAGCTGCACGGACCTGCCGCCGGCGCGCAAGTAAGCCGCGTCCTCAGCCGGCTCGCAAAGCCCGGACCTTCGCAGGTCCGGGCTTTTTTGTCGCCTGCGCCGAGCGGGCGCAGCACCCGCCATGCCGCATCATCGGGGTCACAGGCCTCAGCGATCGGGACTTGCAGCCGGCTCCGCGGGCGTGGGGAACTGCAGGTAGAGCGATGTCGCTTCGGAGGGCGGCTGCAGGTTGTTGATCGTCAGCCGATAGAGGGCGGGACGCAGCTGTGCCGGCAGTTTCGCGGTCACCTGCGTTGGCGTGGATTCGCTGACCTCGAGCCGGTGCGCGCCGAGCACGAGCAGCGGCGCGCTGCTGCCAAAGTGCCTGCCCGAGAGGTTGAGTCGATTCCCCGCGGGATCGATCTCGACGCTTTCCACTACGGGCGGGGGCGTGGTCCCGCGGCCGCCGGCGGCGGCAGGGGCGACCCAGGCCGCCAGTGCGAGGGTGGTTGCGAAAAGACGAGCGTTTGACTGCTTCATGGCCGTGTTCCTCTCTGAGTCGAAGGGCTACCTTGGTTGGACATCGGCGCGGCAGAGGGACTCTCGCCGCGGCGATGGCCTGGAAACCACTTTAGGCCCGGCCAGCAGAGGGAGCCATCGGGGCGGGTCCCCGATGGCGCTTGGGGAAACTCCGATTTCTGGCTAAGGGCTTCCCCTAGGAGGACAGCCGCCGGTTCAACGGTCTTCCAGCCAGTGAACCGCAAACCGGACCAGGTCCCCGCCATTGCTCAGTTGCAGCTTCTCCTTGAGGCTGGCGCGGTGGGCTTCGATGGTCTTGATGCTGCGGTGGAGCTTGTCGGCGATCTGACGGGTACCGAAGCCCAGGCCCAGCAGGTGCAGGACTTCGAATTCGCGTTCGCTCAGCCCGGCGATGGGGCTGGGGACGCCGCCGTGTGGCGCCACCAGCCGTTGCGACAGCCGGTTGTGCATCGCGGCGCTGAGGTAGATCTCGCCGACCAGGACCTGGCGCACCGCGCGCAGGATGTCGCTGGTGGCCGCCTGCTTCATGAGGTAGCCGTTAGCGCCGGCCCGCAAGGCGCGTTCCGCGAAGATGAACTCGTCGTGCATGCTGATGGCCAGCAGCGCCAGTCCGGGGTGACGGTGCCGCAAGGTCTTGATCAACTCCAGTCCCGAATCGCCGTTGAGCGAGATGTCGACGATGGCCAGCTCGAAGTCGGCAGCCGCCATGGCAGCCAGGGCCTCTTCGGCCGTGCCGGCCTCGCGGCAAAGGTCGAGGTCCTCCTGGAGGTTGAGAAACTGGGCCATGCCCTCGCGCACGATGGGGTGGTCGTCGACCATCAGGATGCGGGTCTTCACCCGCTCAGGACAGGGCGGGCTGCTCACGCGGCTCTCCTGGGTAGATGATGGCGATGGTCGTGCCGCCTTGGGCATTGCGCTCGACGGCAAAGCGGCCCCCGAGCAGGCTGGCGCGGTAGCGCATGCTGTGCATGCCCAGGCCCTGTCCACGCCAGACGCGCTCCGGGTCCAGTCCAATGCCGTCGTCGCTGATGGCCAGCCTGTGCTGGCCCTCGACCTGGGCCAGGTCGATGCGCAGCTGGCTGGCCTGGCTGTGCTTCACCGCGTTGTTGATGGCCTCCTGCGCGACCCGGTACAGGTTGATCGCGACCAGCGGGTCGCGCACCCGGAGATGGGGGTCCGCGCGGAACACACAGGCCACGCCCTGCAGCGAACGGGTGTGCTCCGCCAGCTGCTCGAGCGCCGCCGCCAGGCCATCGGACTCCAGGGCCGCCGGGTAGAGCCCCCTGGCCACCGAGCGGGTCATGGCGATCGCCTGCTCGATCAGTTCCCGTATCCGTCTGGCCAGGCTGACCTCCGGGCGTGCCCGCTCGGCAAGCGTCTGCTGCAGGCTTGCGCTGAACAGCGCCAGGCTGGTCAGGTGTTGGCCCAGACCGTCGTGCAGTTCCCGGCCTATGGCTTTTTGCTGTTCTTCGCTGGCCCGGATCAACTCGCTCTCCAGGCGCCTGCGTTCGGCCATCTCGCGCTGCAGGCCGGCATTGCTGTCCGCCAGATCCCGGGTGCGCTCGTCGACCCGACGCTCCAGTTCGTCGTGCGAGCGCTTGAGGTCCGCCTGCGCGCGCTGCTGCTCGGCGACCGAGGCGGCGAGCAGCAGTCCGCTGACCGCGACCACATTGGCGAACGTGCACCAGCGCATCAGGCTGTCCACGGGGTCGTCGACCACGAAGGGCCCGGTTCCCCGGCTCGTGCCCACGATGGCCAGCAGCGAGACGGCCAGCGTGACCAGGCTGGCGCCCCATTGACCGAAGCGCAGTGCCGCCCAGATGACGAAGGGAAACACGGCCAGCGAGGCCGGGTAGTAGCCATGGCCCGCCAGTTCCGGTGCGCCGAAGATCTTGTGGCTGACCAGCAGGAGCATGGCGCCCAGGCCCAGGGCCTCGAGCAACCTGGGCGGCGACAGCGCACGGCGCGGATGGCTGAGCCAGACCAGCAGCGGCGGCGCCACCACGAGCACGCCCATCATGTCGCCCAGCCACCATTTCAGCCAGACCGAGGCGTAGTCGCCCATGGTGACGATGCCGCCCAGGGCCAGCACGGCCACGCCCACGGAGGCGCTGGCCATGGTGCCGAGCATGGCGGCCAGGACGACCAGGGCGAGCACGTCCCGACGCCGGTCCAGGGCATTGCGAAAACCGGCCAGGCGCTGCAGGAGATAGGCGCCGACCAGGGCTTCCAGGGTGTTGCCCAGCGCGATGCCGGCGGCGACCAGCAGTGCGATGCCGGTCCATGCATTGGCCAGGAAGGCGCCCAGGGCAATACCGACAGACAATCGGTAGCCATAGCCCAGCAGCGCGGCCAGCGCGATCCCGCTCGGCGCCCAGAGCAGGGTGACCGTGTTGCCGACCACGGCATACATCAAGCCGCCTATGGCGGCGGCGGTGTACAACAAGGCCACGCCCGTTAACTGGGCGCAGAAGCGGATGCCTGTTCCATTGTTGTGCATGAACCACCCACGGATCGACCATGTGGCCGACTTGATCGGTGCGCTGCAGGATTCATGCCGGGGCTTGGCAGGTGCAATCCTTTGCGGGGGCCGCTTCGTGCTTCGTGCTTCGTGCTTCGTGGACGCGGGACGCCTGCGGCGTCACAATGGATCCGCTGCGCGTCGTGGCGGGGGCCGCAAGGCGCGCGGCTGCAGGCTTCGACCTCATCCGAAGGGCTGACCCCAAGGAGCATGACCATGACGCGCAAATCACCAGCGACCCGTGCGGGCAGTCCCCCCGCGGCGGAGGACAGCGAGTCGGCCGAGGACCCGCGCCTTCGGCAGATCCTGGTGCGACCGGATGGCTATTACTGGCAAGCCCTGGATGGCCGGCAGGAGTTCGGGCCCTTCGATACGCTGGAGGACGCCCTGGCCGACATGGAGGTGGCCGACGAGGATGAGCCCGAGCCGGGCGAGAGCCTGCAGGAGGCCGAGGACGAGATCGGCATCTCCGACTGGATAGACCCCGAGACGGGCGAGCCGGCGGAGGGGCATTCGCCGCCCCGGCTGGACGAGGAGTGAGGGCGGCCCCTGGCCCGGGTCAGGCCTGGGCCACTGCCACCCGGTTGCGCCCCTCGGTCTTGGCCTGGTAGAGGGCGGCGTCGGCCCGGGCCAGCAGGCGCGTGATGCTGAGCTCGCTGGGGTCGAACTGCGCGACGCCGAAGCTGGCGCTGTAGCTCAGCTGGCGCCCCTCGACATGGAGCTTGCTCTGCTCGATGGCGAGCCGCATGCGCTCGGCGGCCAGGGCCGCCTGCTCGGCTGCGCAGTTCGGCAGAAGGACCACGAACTCCTCGCCGCCCAGGCGGGCCACCAGGTCCACCTCGCGCGCCTCGCGGGCCACGGTCTGGGCAATGCTGACCAGCACTGCGTCCCCGGTCACATGGCCGTGGGTGTCGTTGACCGCCTTGAAGTGGTCCAGGTCGATGATCACCAGCGACAGCGGCGAACGGTAGCGCAGGGCGCGCTGGATCTCCACCTCCGCCACCTCGGTGAAGGCCCGGCGGCTGGCCACGCCGGTCAGCGGGTCGATGCGCGCCGCCTGCTCGGCGGCCTCTTTCTGGCGCCGCAGTTCGTCCGTGGCAGCCGCGATCTGCTGCCGCAGCTCCTCCTGCGTCATGGCCACCCGCGCGGCCATGGTATTGATGCCCGCCGCCAGGGCGCGCAGCACCCCGCTGGCCGCCGGGTCGGCACGTGCTTCCAGCTCGCCTTCGCGCATGCGCTCGACCACGCGGCTGATATGGCCTATGGGCCGGGTCACGCTGGAGGCAATCCAGGTCGAGAACAGGCCCGCCAGCAGCAGACCGCCCGCGGCCGTGATCAGGGCCCAGAGCAGCAGGTCGCGTTGCTGCCCGGCCATGGCATCCAGCGAGAACTCGAGCACCACATGGCCCAGCCCCTGTCGGCGCTCGCCCGCGGCGGCGGTGCCTGCGCCCAGCGGGGCATACAGCTCGTCAGCGGGCAGTGCGGAAGGGTAGATGGGCGCCACCACGGTCAGCGCCTTGCCCACCCGCACCTGGACCTGGTCGTCGAAGGCGGGCAGCGGCGTCGACAGCCGTCCTGCGGCGGCCTGCAGCCTTCCGTCCAGGGCATAGATGGCGACGCCGCGCATGTTCGGGTCGACCGCCATGGCCGACTCGACCAGGCGGGCCAGGCCGTCCCGGTTGTCGGCAAACAGCAGGAACTCGGCGGCACTGCCCAGCTGTCGCGCCGAGGCATGGGCCCGGTCGCGCAAGGCGTCCTCCAGGGCCGATCCCTGCCGTCCGTGAAACAGCAGCAACAGCAGCAGGACGGTCAGCATGGCTGGCAGTGCCGCTGCCAGCCACAGTCGCGTGCGAATGCCTGGAATGGGTTTCATCGTGCAACTTCCTGACGACGCACGGCCGCTGCCAATGTGTTGGCATCGTCCAGTGCCAGCCCGAGCGAACGGCCGACCTGGGCATTGACGGCCACGGAAAACGATTCGGCCAGACGCACCGGCGGCAGGCCGCGCCCGGCCAGGAAGGCCTGCATCGCCGCCGAGGTCTGACGTGCAGCCTGCGCCGGCGACGTGAACAGCGCCAGCGTGGCGCCGGCCTTCACCTGGGCGGCCGAGTAGGTGGCTACCGGCACGCGCTGCCGGTAGGCCGCGATCAACAGGTTCTGCAGCGCGCCGGGCTGCAGCAGCAGGCTGTCGGGCAGGGTCAGCAGCACCTCCGAGTCGTCCAGCACCTCGCGCAGGGCAGGGTAGAGGTCTTGCGAGGCCGAGGGCAGGGCGAGCGCGTTCAGTTGCATGCCACGCGCCGCGGCCGCCGCGAGCAGCGCCGGCCTGAGCGGGACCGTGTCGGGGCCCAGCAGCATGCCGACCTTCCTGCGCGTGGGCAGGGCCTGGCGCAGCAGTTCGAAGTGGCGATCCAGCGGCTGGTCGAGCAGCACCGCCGAGGCGCTGGCGGGCATGCGGTGGCCGACGACGGCCTCGTAGCTCGCGCGGGGCAGCAGCGACGCCAGCAGCGGCACCCTGGCCAGGGCGGCATCGTTCTGCATCCTGTCGACCACCGCGCGCAAGGCGCCAGCGCCCAGGCTCACGACCAGCCTGGGCGGCGCTGACGCCAAGGCCAGCAGTTCTCGCGCCGGCGCGATCAGCAGCTCGGCGCGGCGCGGCGCCGCGGCCCAGTCCTCGCGCAGGGCGGCGGCGGCTTCGGCATAGGCGCCGCCCGGCTCGGTGAGCGCCAGCCACAGGGTCGGGTCCGCGCCCCAGGCGCGTCCCTGGGGCAGCAGGGTTGCCGCCAGGGACCCGGCCAGCATCAGGCGGCGCTGCGCGTCCAGTTCAGAACTCCAGGCGCAATGTGCCGAACGCGCGGCGCTGGAAGCGGAAGCTCGACGAGGGCAGGAACTCGGACTGATCGCCGCCCAGGGCCTGCACGGTCAGCGCTGCCTCGGCGCGCGTGGAGCCCAGTCGGAACGGGTAGTCCAGCCTCAGGTCCAGGCGCTGGGTGGGGGGCAGCTGGTCCTTTCTGCCGCGCCAGGTCATGCGTCCCAGGGCATGGACCATCACGGTCAGGTTCATGCCGGCCGGCAGCTTCTGGAACAGGGCCAGGGTGGAAGCGTGGCGCGGCGGCTCGCGTTCGTAAAGCGCCGCGTTCTCGCGTTTGAGGTCGATCAGGTTCTGGTTGAACCACAGCACCGTGCCCTCGCGCGGGGACCAGCGCAGCTGGTACTCGACGCCCGTGGTGCTCAGCCCCGGCTTGTTGACATAGTCGTCCACCAGGCTGCCCGTGCCCGGCAGAGAGACCGGCAGGCGGTAAGGGGCCGTACCGATCAGCCCCTTCAGCTCTTCACGGTACAGGCGCACGTCCAGGGTCAGGCGCAGATCGCGGAACTGGCCCAGGTAGCTGATCTCGCGGCTCGCCAGCCGCTCGGGCTGGACCTGGCCGGTGGCCGCCACGGTCCGGCCCAGCAGGACGTCGTTGAGAACGTAGCGCACATCACCCGCCAGTTCGAACTGGGTCGGCGCCCGCACGGAGCGGGTTGCGCCGAAGCGCAGGGTGTGGTCGGGCGTGAGCAGGTAGTTGGCCATCAGGCGTGGCGCGGCATAGGTGCCGGTCCAGCTGTGGCGCCCGACGAACAGGCCGGCGTTGATCAGCCAGCGCGGCTGGGCCTGCCACTCCAGGTTGCCGAACACGCGCTGCTCCCGCATGGTCACGCGGTCGCGGTGGTACAGGGGCCGGGACAGCGCGTCCTCCTGCTTGGCACCCAGCCCCCAGACCGCGCGCAGCCCTTCGGCGAGACGGCGCTGGTGTTGCAGCTCCAGGTTCAGGCGCCGCCCCTTGCCGCTGAAGTCCAGGTTCAGCCCCGGCACGGCCCGATAAGGCGCGACATCGTGGATCTCTTCCTCGGTGTAGTCGGCCGACAGCTTGAGCTGCTCCGACTCCGTCAGCTGACGCCGCCACTGGCCGAGCAGGTAGTGGTCGCGCGATGTCACCGTCCGGATCGGGTTGCCGATGCTGCTGGGGAAGCCTTCGCCGGCAACCAGCTCGCTGGTGCCGGCCTCGAGCAGCACATCGTCCTGTGCGCTGGGCCTGAGGTCGCTGCGCCAATGCAGCTGGCGCAGCCGCCGGTCGTCGTAGGCATTGCGCAAGCCGCTGTCGGCGCGCTGGCCGGCAGACAGGCGGAAGGCCGCGTGTTCGTTTCCCCATCCCAGGCGGGCGCGCCGGTCCTGGATATGGGCGCCGCCGGCGCTGGCCGAGAGCTCGCCGCCCAAGGTGTCGGCCGCGTGCCGCGTGATGATGCTGATCACGCCGAACATGGCGTTGGCGCCATAGGCCGCCGAGTTGGAGCCGCGCAGCACCTCTAGGCGCTCGATATCCTCCAGCATCACCCCCATCATGCCGCGGTGGGTGTCGCCCAGGTGAAGCGGCGAGTAGACCGAGCGCCCGTCGATCATGACCAGGTTGCGCGTGCCGAAGTCGTCCAGTGGCACATGGTAGGCGGCGTTGGGCTGGGCGCCGTTCCAGCCCGAGACCAGGTAGCCCGGAACCAGGCGCAGCAGGTCGGTCACGTCGCGCGCGCCCGAGCGCCGAATCGTTTCGCGGTCGATCACCGTGACGGCGCCGGGCGCGTCGTTCAGCGCCTGCTCCAGGCGGTTGACGGTCAGGACCACGGGCAGCTGCTCGAAGTAGTCGTGTTCGGTGGGCTGGCGCTCGGCCTTGGCCGAGCCCGCCGTCCAGGCCAGCATGAGCAGCAGGCCCAGGCGGGCCCAGCGCCGTGCCACGGGACGGCGCTCCCGATCGAACGGTGGGTCAGGGGTGCGCATGGGAACTCGTGCGGGGGACATCGGTGGCTGGCGGATGGGATCCAAAGGGCGGCGGCTGCGCACGGGGTCGTCGCGTCGCAGGGCTTGCATCGCCAAGCCAGTCCCATGCCGGCGCCTTCCCACCTGGATGAAGAAGCCCGGCCGCCGCGAAGCTCGACGGCTTCGTGGCCATACCCTGCGCGCGCCGACACACCAGCGCCAGCCGCGATGTGTTCAACTGTAACTCATGCAACATGGGGCAGCGGGGCGGCTGCCGCTGCGCGGTGCGGCGGCTCAAGCTCTGGGCCGAGTGGCTCGCACTGGAGGCCGAGGCGTGCCGCTGAGGCCCTGGCCCGGTCGGCGCACCATCCGTCAGTTCGGGGTCTCGCCCGCGGCAGCGCCCACGCGGCGCGCACCGTTGAAGCGGGTCTGCCAGTAGGCCTGGCGCATGTCCTCCACGCGCACCTGCGAGCCCGAGCGCGGCGAATGGATGAACTTGCCGTCGCCGACGTAGATGCCCACATGGCTGAAGGCGCGGCGCATGGTGTTGAAGAACACCAGGTCGCCGGGGCGCAGCTCGCTGCGGTCGATTTCCTGGGTGGCTGCGGCCTGTTCCTCGGCGCGGCGCGGCAGGATCAGGCCCACGGTCTGCTCGTACATGGCGCGCACGAAGCCGCTGCAGTCGAAGCCGGATTCGGCCGAATTTCCGCCGCGCTTGTAGGGAACGCCCAGGAAGCCCATGGCGTTCACGACCAGCTCCGAAGCTTTCTCGCCGACCGATTGGCGCACCTGCTGCAGCTGGTTGCCAAGGCGGGCGACCAGGCCCTTGTCGGCCAGCAGGCGCTCCATGTCGTCGTCGGCCGGCGCCGCATGCGCGGCTGCGCTGAAGAACAACAAAAATACCAAGGCTCGGAACATCCCTGGCAGGGTAAGGGTCATGGCCTGAGAAGTCAAGTTAAGAAATATGCTTAACCGATTGATTTTCAATCGCTTAGTGGAATTACTGATGGCGGCTGTTGGCCATGGTTGCGGCCCAGCTTGGGCAAAGTCCAGGCTTGGTGCTGGAATCTGCGCCGGGCGCGAGCCTTCGGGAGGTGCAAGGTGGGTGATTCCCTGATTCGACGTGCCGGCCATGCGCTGGCGATGGCCGGCCTGCTGCTGGCCGGGCTGGCGTGCGCCCAGGCGCCGCGGGTTGAGACCGTGGCCACGGGATTGCAGCATCCCTGGGCCCTGGCCTTCCTGCCCGAGGGGCGCTTCCTGGTGACCGAGCGGCCCGGACGTCTGCGCGTGATCGAGGCGGACGGCAGGCTCGGGCCGGCGGTGCAAGGATTGCCCGAGCCGGATGCGGGCGGCCAGGGCGGGCTGCTGGACCTGTTGCTCGATGCCGACTTCGAGCGCAACCGCCTGCTGTATTTCTGTTTTTCCGAGCCGGCGCCGGACGGCCGCGGCAACGGCACAGCGCTGGCGCGCGCCACCCTGTCGGCCGACCGGTCCCGGCTCGAAGGTCTGCGCATCCTCTTCAGCCAGCAACCCAAGGTGGCCAGCCGCCTGCATTTCGGCTGCCGCATCGTGCAGGGGCAGGGCGGCCACCTGTTTCTGACGCTGGGCGAGCGTTTCCGCCGCGCCGAGGACGCGCAGCGCCTGGACAACCACCTGGGCAAGATCGTGCGCATCCACAAGGACGGCAGCGTGCCGCGCGACAACCCCTTCGTGAACCGGCCGGGGGCCCTGCCCGAGATCTGGAGCTACGGCCACCGCAATCCGCAGGGCGCCACGCTGGCGCCCGATGGCCGGCTGTGGGTGCACGAGCATGGCCCCCAGGGCGGCGACGAAATCAACCTGCCGCAGGCCGGCCGCAACTATGGCTGGCCCGTCATCACCTACGGCGAGCAGTACGGCGGCGGCAAGATCGGCGAAGGCCTGAGCGCCAAGCCCGGCATGGAGCAGCCCCTGCATCACTGGACGCCCTCCATCGCGCCCTCGGGCATGGCCTTCCTGACCAGCGAGCGCTATGGGCCCGGCTGGCGCGGCAACCTGTTCTTGGGCGCGCTGCGCGCCGAGCTGCTGGTCCGCCTCGAACTCGAGGGGGAGCGCGTACGGCACGAGCACCGGCTGCTCACCGATCTGGGCGAGCGCATACGCGACGTGCGCCAGGGCCCCGACGGCCTGCTGTACCTGCTGACCGACAGCCCGCGCGGCCGGCTGTTGCGGCTGCAGCCGCCCTGAGGTTGGCGCGGACAAGCCGATCGGGTGTAGGCTTGATGATCATGAGCCCTGTCACCGTGGTCGAGCCGGCGCTGTCTGCACCGCCGAACGAGAACCGCACCGCCGCGTCCCGGCTGGCCGTGCGGCGTGTCGCCATCGACACCTACCGCGAGAACGTGGCCTACCTGAACCGCGACTGCGCGGTCTATCGCGCCGAGGGCTTTCAGGCCCTGTCCAAGGTCGAGGTCTGCGCCAACGGCCGCTGCATCCTGGCGACGTTGAACGTGGTCGACGATCCGGCCATCGTCGACTGCCCGGAACTGGGCCTGTCCGAGGACGCCTTTGCCCAGCTCGGCGTGGCCGACGGCGACTTGGCCGCCGTGTCGCACGCCGAGCCGCCCGCGTCCATGGGGGCGCTGTTTCGCAAGCTCGCCGGCGAGCGCCTGGAGCGCGCGGATTTCCACGCCATCGTGCGCGACATCGCCGACCACCGCTACTCCAAGATCGAGCTGACGGCCTTCGTCGTCGCCACCAACCGCGGCGAGCTCGATCGCGAGGAGGTCTACCACCTGACCGAGGCCATGGTGGCCAGCGGCCGGCGGCTGGACTGGCACGAGCCCCTGGTGGTCGACAAGCACTGCATAGGCGGCATCCCGGGCAACCGCACCTCGATGCTGGTGGTGCCCATCGTGGCCGCGCACGGCATGCTGTGCCCCAAGACCTCTTCCCGCGCCATCACCTCGCCGGCCGGCACGGCCGACACCATGGAGGTGCTGGCCGACGTGGCGCTGCCCTTCGGCCGCCTGGTCGAGATCGTGCGCGAGCACCGCGGCTGCCTGGCCTGGGGCGGCACGGCCGATCTCTCGCCGGCCGACGACGTGCTGATCTCGGTCGAGCGCCCGCTGGCCATCGACTCGCCGGGCCAGCTGGTCGCCTCCATCCTGTCCAAGAAGATCGCCGCCGGCTCCAGCCACCTGGTGCTGGACATCCCCATCGGGCCCACGGCCAAGGTGCGCTCCATGCCCGAAGCCCAGCACCTGCGCCGCCTGTTCGAATACGTGGCCTCGCGCATGCGGCTGTCGCTGGACGTCGTGATCACCGACGGCCGCCAGCCGGTGGGCAACGGCATCGGCCCGGTGTTGGAGGCGCGCGACGTGATGCGCGTGCTCGAGAACGACCCGCGCGCGCCCAACGACCTGCGCCAGAAGGCGCTGCGCCTGGCCGGGCGCCTGATCGAATGCAACCCCGACATCCGCGGCGGCGACGGCTATGCGATCGCGCGCGACATCCTGGACTCGGGCCGTGCGCTGGCGCGCATGAATGCCATCATCGAGGCGCAAGGCGGCAAGGGCTTCGACCACAACCACCCGCAGCTCGGGGCGCTGAGCTTCGAGGTACGCGCGCCTGCCGCGGGCGTGGTGGCGGGCATAGACAACTTCCAGATCGCGCGCGTGGCCCGCCTGGCCGGCGCGCCCAAGGTCCAGGGCGCCGGGGTGGACCTGCTGCGCAAGCTCGGCGACAGCGTGGCCCAGGGCGAGCTGCTGTACCGGGTGCACGCGGCCTTTCCCACCGACCTGACTTTCGCCCGTGGGGCTTGCGACAAGTCCAGCGGCTACGCCATAGGCGGCGCCGACGAGGTGCCCCATGTGTTCGTGGAATTCTGATGCCTGAAGCGGCCAGCCTGCTGCATTTCGACGATGAGCGCGAGCCCGCGCGGCGCCTGGCCTCGGCGGCGGGCCTGCAGCCCGCCTGCATCGCGCGCCACCGCTTCCCGGACGGCGAGCTGCGGCTGCGCCTGCCGGCGCGCCTGGCCGGGCATGTGGTGCTCTGGCGCACCCTCGCCCAGCCGAACGAGAAGCTGGTCGAGCTGCTGCTGGCGGCGCGCACCGCGCGCGAGCTCGGGGTGCGGCGACTCACTCTGGTCGCGCCCTACCTGGCCTATATGCGGCAGGACATGGCGTTCACGCCCGGCGAGGCCGTGAGTCAGCGCATCGTGGGCGGCTTCCTGGCCGGACTGTTCGACGCCCTCGTCACGGTCGATCCGCACCTGCACCGCATCGCCTCGCTGGGCGAGGCGGTGCCGCTGCCGCAGGCCATCGCGCTCAGCGGCGCGCCGCTGCTGGGCGAGCTGATCGCCGCGCGCCGGCCCGGGGCGCTGCTGCTGGGGCCGGACAGCGAGTCCGCCCAATGGGTGGGGCAGGCGGCCGCGCGCCAAGGCCTGGAACATGCGGTGTGCCAGAAGCTCAGGCATGGCGACACCGAGGTGGACATCGCCCTGCCGCCGCTCGCGTGGCGCGGTCGCGCCGTGGTGTTGCTGGACGACGTGGCCAGCAGCGGCTGCACCCTGGCGCAGGCGGCCCGGCGGCTGCGCGAAGCCGGCGCGGCCTCGGTCGACGTGGCTGTCACCCATGCGCTGTTCGCCGGCGATGCGCTGCAGGCGATCCGCGAGGCCGGCGTGGACCAGGTCTGGAGCACCGACTGCATTGCCCACCCCAGCAACGCCGTCAGCATGATCCCGGCCATCGCGCAGGCCCTGCGGGGCCTGCCGGCCTGAGGCGGCGTCGGGCGGGCCGGAAGCCGGCGAGGTGCTGCGGCCATGCTCTACCGATTCGCCGCCGACGCGGTCCTGCTGCTGCACCTGGGCTTCATCCTGTTCGTGCTGTTCGGTGCGCTGCTCGGCGCCCGCTGGCCGCTGGCCTGGCTGCTTCACCTGCCGGCCGCGTTCTGGGGCGCCTGGGTCGAGCTCACGGGCGGGGCCTGTCCGCTCACCGCCTGGGAGAACGCACTGCGGGCCCGCGCCGGCATGACCGGCTACGGCGACAGCTTCGTGGCCCATTACCTGCTGGCCCTGATCTATCCCGAGGGCCTGACGCGGCCCGTGCAGTACCTGCTGGCGGCGCTGGTCGTCCTCGTCAATGGGGCACTCTATGGCTGGCTGCTGCTGCGGCGCCGCCGGCGCGGCCGCTGAGCTTGGAGACTGCGACAATCCGGCCCATCCTGTCCTGATCACCCCCTTGCCACCAGAACACCATGCTGCTCGACGCCTCCGAATCCCAACTGGTCCTGATCGATTACCAGGCCCGCCTGATGCCCGCCATGTTCGAGGGCGAGGCCGTGCTGGCCAATGCCCTGAGGCTGGGCAGGATCGCGCGCCTGATGCGCGTGCCGGCCTGGGGCACCGAGCAGAACCCCTCCCGGCTCGGCGAGAACCCGCCCGAGCTGCGCGGCCTGTGCCACAAGACCCTGGCCAAGCTGCAGTTCAGCGCCGTGGAGGAGGGGCTGGGCGAATGGCTGCGTCCGCCGGCCAAGGCGCAGCAGGGCAATGCGCGCAGCCTGCCCCGGCATCTGCAGAAGAGCGCGCCGTCCGCGCCCGAGCGCAACAGCATCGTGCTGGCCGGCTGCGAGGCCCATGTCTGCCTGCTGCAGACCGCGCTGGACCTGCTGGAGGACGAGTTCGAGGTCTGGGTGGTCACCGATGCTTGCGCCTCGCGCAGCGAGCGCAACCGTGACGCGGCCTTCGACCGCCTGGCCGGTGCCGGGGCCGAGCTCGTCACCACCGAGATGGTGGCTTTCGAATGGCTGCGCACGGCCGAGCATCCCGAGTTCAAGGCCGTCCAGGCCCTGATCAAGTAGGGAGCGGGCGCCGGGTCGGCACTGGCTGTCGGGCAAGCCTGCGCGTCAGGCCTGTCAGTTTGCCGCAAGACCGTCATGAATAATTATGAATTCAGAAGATGGATTGCGGCTGCCGCTCTGGCCGGGCCAGGACATCCATTCGACGGCAGGGCAGCGAGGAGACCTTGATGACGCGCTACGCAGACTTTCACCGACGTTCGATAGCGGACCGGGATGCCTTCTGGGCCGAGCAGGCGCAGCTGGTGGACTGGCGCCAGCCCCCGCAGCAGATCTGCGACTACAGCCAGCCGCCTTTCGCCAAATGGTTCGTGGGCGGCAGCACCAACCTGTGCCACAACGCGGTCGACCGCCACCTGGCGCAGCGCGCCGACCAGGCTGCGCTGATCTGCGTGTCCACCGAGACCCGGCAGGAGAAGGTCTACAACTTCCGCGAACTGCATGCCGAGGTGCAGCGCATGGCGGCCGCGCTGCTGGCGCTGGGCGTGCAAAAGGGCGACCGCGTGCTGATCTACATGCCCATGATCGCCGAGGCTGCCTTTGCCATGCTGGCCTGCGTGCGCATCGGCGCCATCCATTCGGTGGTGTTCGGCGGCTTCGCCTCGGGTTCGCTGGCCTCACGCATCGAGGACGCGCAGCCGCGCGTGGTGGTCAGCGCCGACGCGGGCTCGCGCGGCGGCAAGGTCGTGGCCTACAAGCCCCTGCTCGACGAGGCCATCCGCCTGTCCTCGCACCGGCCCGAGTCGGTGCTGCTGGTGGACCGCGGCCTCGCGCCCCTGGAGCGGGTGGCCGGGCGCGACCATCTGTGGTCCGAGCTGCGCGAGCGGCATCTGCACAGCGCCGTGCCTTGCGAGTGGGTGGACGCCACCCATCCCAGCTACACGCTCTACACCTCGGGCACCACCGGCCGGCCCAAGGGCGTGCAGCGCGACACCGGCGGCTACGCCGTGGCGCTGGCCGCCAGCATGAAGCACATCTATTGCGGCCAAGCCGGCGAGACCTTCTTCTCCACCAGCGACATCGGCTGGGTGGTGGGGCACAGCTACATCATCTACGGCCCGCTGATCGCCGGCATGGCCACCCTGATGTACGAGGGCCTGCCGACCCAGCCCGACGGCGGCATCTGGTGGCGCCTGGTCGAGAAGTACAAGGTCACGGTCATGTTCAGCGCGCCGACGGCAGTGCGCGTGCTGAAAAAACAGGATCCGGCCTTGCTCGCGAAATACGACCTGTCCAGCCTGCGCGCCCTGTTCCTGGCCGGCGAGCCGCTGGACGAGCCGACCGCGCAGTGGATAGCCCAGGGCCTGGGCAAGCCCATCATCGACAACTACTGGCAGACCGAGACCGGCTGGCCGATTCTCACCATCTGCAACGGGGTCGAAGCCGCGGCCGGCAAGCTCGGCTCGCCGGGCAAGGCGGTCTACGGCTACGACGTCAAACTGCTCGACGACCAGACCGGCGAGGAGCTCACCGGCGCGAACCAGAAGGGCGTGCTGGCGATCGAGGGGCCGCTGCCGCCGGGCTGCCTGCAGACCGTGTGGCGCGACGACGAGCGCTTCGTCAAGACCTACTGGTCCAGCGTGCCCGGGCGCATGGTCTACAGCACTTTCGATTGGGGCATGCGCGACGAGGACGGCTACTTCTTCATCCTCGGCCGTACCGACGACGTGATCAACGTGGCTGGCCACCGCCTGGGCACGCGCGAGATCGAGGAGAGCATCGCCGGCCACCCCAACATCGCCGAGGTGGCGGTGGTCGGCGTGGCCGACCCGCTCAAGGGCCAGGTGGCCATGGCGTTCGCGGTCGCGCGGGACGCGAGCGCGCTGGTCGACGAGGCGGCGCGCCTGCGGCTGGAGGGCGAGGTGATGAAGGTGGTGGACCGCTCGCTCGGCGCTGTGGCGCGCCCGGCGCGCGTGCGCTTCGTGACCGTGCTGCCCAAGACCCGCAGCGGCAAGCTGCTGCGCCGCGCCATCCAGGCGGTCTGCGAGGGACGCGACCCGGGCGACCTGACCACCCTGGAGGACCCGGCCGCGCTGCAGCAGATCCGGGACCTGGTGGCCGGCTGAGCCCCCGCCCAGGCGCCCTCGTTCCAGATGATGGAACGAGGGCGAAAAAAACAGGCGGCGGGCGATTCAGTGGCACAATCGACGGTTTACCTAGGCCCTTCCCGAGCCACAGTCGCATCCGCCATCCGGTTCAGCCGTGTCGCGGAAGGTATTTCAACCAGCTAATGTTCCCCTGAGGGGAGCGGAGGTCAGCGAAACATGAGCGAGACCAAGTCCGTCTACGCCGCCTATCAAGGCAATACCTATCTCTTCGGGGGCAACGCGCCCTATGTCGAAGAGCTCTACGAGAATTACCTCGCCAATCCTGGCAGCGTGCCCGACAACTGGCGCGACTACTTCGACGCCCTGCAGAACGTGCCGGCGGTCGACGGTGGCAACGGCAAGGACGTGCCACACCTGCCCGTGATCAACGCCTTCGCCGAGCGCGCCAAGGCCGGCGGCACCAAGGTCGTGCTGGCCAGCACCGACGCCGAGATGGGCCGCAAGCGCACCGCGGTGCAGCAGCTGATCGCCGCCTACCGCAACGTGGGCCAGCGCTGGGCCGACCTCGATCCGCTCAAGCGCGCCGAGCGCCAGGCCATCCCCGAGCTCGAGCCCTCGTTCTACGGCTTCGGCGACGCCGACCAGGAAACGGTGTTCGACACCAGCAACACCTTCTTCGGCAAGGACAGCATGTCGCTGCGCGACCTGCTCAACGCGCTGCGCGAGACCTACTGCGGCACCATAGGTGCCGAGTACATGTACGCCACCGACCAGAACCAGAAGCGCTGGTGGCAGCAGAAGCTCGAGAGCCTGCGCAGCAAGCCCAGCTTCGGTCCCGAGAAGAAGAAGCATATCCTGGACCGCCTCACGGCCGCCGAAGGCCTCGAGCGCTTCCTGCACACCAAGTACGTGGGCCAGAAGCGCTTCTCGCTCGAGGGCGGCGAGAGCTTCATCGCCGCCATGGACGAGCTGATCCAGTCGGCCGGCGCCCAGGGCGTGCAGGAGATCGTGATCGGCATGGCCCACCGCGGCCGCCTCAACGTGCTCGTCAACACTCTGGGCAAGATGCCGGCCGACCTGTTCGCCGAGTTCGAGCACACGGCGCCGGAAGACCTGCCCAGCGGCGACGTCAAGTACCACCAGGGCTTCAGCTCGGACGTGACCACGCCCGGCGGCCCGGTGCACCTGTCCCTGGCCTTCAACCCCTCGCACCTGGAAATCGTCAACCCCGTGGTCGTGGGCTCGGTGCGCGCCCGCATGGACCGCCGTGCCGACCCCGAGGGCAAGCAGGTGCTGCCGGTGCTGGTGCACGGCGACGCGGCCTTCGCCGGCCAGGGCGTGATCATGGAGACCCTGGCGCTGGCCGAGACCCGTGGCTACCACACGGGCGGCACGGTGCACATCGTGATCAACAACCAGATCGGCTTCACCACCTCCGACCCGCGCGACAGCCGCTCCACGCTGTACTGCACCGACGTGGTCAAGATGACCGAGTCGCCCGTGCTGCACGTGAACGGCGACGACCCCGAGGCCGTGGTGCTGGCCACCCAGATCGCCCTGGAGTTCCGTATGGAGTTCCGCAAGGACGTGGTGGTCGACATCATCTGCTTCCGCAAGCTCGGCCACAACGAGCAGGACACGCCGGCCCTGACCCAGCCGCTGATGTACAAGAAGATCGCGCAGCACCCGGGCACGCGCAGGCTCTACGCCGACAAGCTGGCCGCCCAGGGCCTGGGCGCCACGCTGGGCGACGACATGGCCCGGGCCTACCGCGCCGCCATGGACGCGGGCAAGCACACGGTCGACCCGGTGCTGTCCAACTTCAAGAGCAAGTACGCGGTCGACTGGGCGCCCTTCCTCGGCAAGAAGTGGACCGACGCCGGCGACACCGCGATTCCGCTGGCCGAGTGGAAGCGCCTGGCCGAGCGCATCACCACCATCCCCGCGAGCGTGAGCCCGCACCAGCTGGTCAAGAAGGTCTACGACGATCGCGCCGCCATGGGCCGCGGCGACACCCCCGTGGACTGGGGCATGGGCGAGCACATGGCCTTCGCCTCGCTGGTGGCCAGCGGCTACGCGGTGCGCCTGTCGGGCGAGGACTGCGGCCGCGGCACCTTCACGCACCGCCACTCCGTGATCCACGACCAGGCCCGCGAGAAGTGGGACACCGGCACCTACGTGCCGCTGCAGAACGTGGCCGAGAACCAGGCCCCGTTCGTCGTCATCGACTCCATCCTCTCGGAAGAGGCGGTGCTGGGCTTCGAATACGGCTACGCCGGCTCCGAACCCAACACCCTGGTGATCTGGGAGGCCCAGTTCGGTGACTTCGCCAACGGCGCCCAGGTGGTGATCGACCAGTTCATCGCCTCCGGCGAGGTGAAGTGGGGCCGCGCCAACGGCCTGACCCTGATGCTGCCGCACGGCTACGAAGGCCAGGGCCCCGAGCACAGCTCGGCGCGCCTGGAGCGCTTCATGCAGCTGGCCGCCGACACCAACATGCAGATCGTGCAGCCCACCACGGCCAGCCAGATCTTCCATGTGCTGCGCCGCCAGATGGTGCGGGATCTGCGCAAGCCGCTGATCATCTTCACGCCCAAGTCGCTGCTGCGCAACAAGGACGCGACCTCGCCGCTGTCCGAGTTCACCAAGGGCGGTTTCCAAACCGTGATCCCGGAGAACCGCGAAGAGGTGGTCAAGAAGGCCGACAAGGTCAAGCGCCTGCTGATCTGCTCGGGCAAGGTCTACTACGACCTGGTCAAGAAGCGCGCCGAGAAGGGCGCCGACGACGTGGCCATCCTGCGTGTGGAGCAGCTCTACCCGTTCCCGCACAAGGCCTTTGCCGCCGAGCTCAAGAAATACCCGAACGTGACCGATCTGGTGTGGTGCCAGGACGAGCCGCAGAACCAGGGCGCCTGGTTCTTCGTGCAGCACTACATCCACGAGAACATGCACGAAGGGCAGAAGCTCGGCTACGCCGGCCGCGCCGCCTCGGCTTCGCCGGCCGTGGGCTATTCGCACCTGCACCAGGAGCAGCAGAAGGCCCTGGTCGATGCCGCCTTCGCCAAGCTCAAGGGCTTCGTGCTGACCAAGTAAGTCTTCAGAACAACGCGTCAATCGATACGGAAAGAATTGAAATGGCTATCGTAGAAGTCAAAGTTCCGCAGCTGTCCGAGTCCGTGGCCGAAGCCACCATGCTGCAGTGGAAGAAGAAAGCCGGCGAGGCCGTCGCCGCCGACGAGATCCTGATCGAGATCGAGACCGACAAGGTGGTGCTGGAAGTGCCGGCGCCGGCCGCCGGCGTGCTGGCCGAGCTCGTGGTCGGTGATGGCGGCACGGTGGTGGCCGAGCAGCTGATCGCCAAGATCGACACCGAAGGCAAGGCCGGCGCCGCCGTGGCGGCAGCCGCTGCGCCCGCCGCCGCGGCCCCTGCCGCCGCTCCCTTGGCGGCAGCCGCCGCCGTCGGTGGCAGCATGGCCAGCGTGGCCATGCCCGCCGCCGCCAAGCTGATGGCCGACAACCAGCTGGCCGCCGGCGCCGTGCCGGGTACCGGCAAGGACGGCCGCGTGACCAAGGGCGACGTGCTCGAGGTGATCGCCAAGGCCGCCGCCAAGCCCGCCGCTGCCCCGGTGGCCATCCCGACCGGCGTGCCGACCACGGCGCTGCCGCAGGTCGCGGCCCCGGCCGTCAAGCTGGGCGACCGCCCCGAGCAGCGCGTGGCGATGACCCGCCTGCGCGCCCGCGTGGCCGAACGCCTGCTGCAGTCGCAGGCGACCAACGCCATCCTGACCACCTTCAACGAGGTCAACATGGCCCCGGTCATGGAAATGCGCAAGCGCTTCCAGGACAAGTTCGAGAAGGAGCATGGCGTCAAGATCGGCTTCATGAGCTTCTTCGTGAAGGCCGCGGTGCACGCCCTCAAGAAGTACCCGGTGCTCAACGCCTCGGTCGACGGCAACGACATCGTCTACCACGGCTACTTCGACATCGGCATCGCCGTGGGCTCGCCGCGCGGCCTGGTCGTGCCCATCCTGCGCAACGCCGACCAGATGAGCTTCGCCGACATCGAGAAGAAGATCGCCGAGTTCGGCGCCAAGGCGCGCGACGGCAAGCTGAGCATCGAGGAGATGACCGGCGGCACCTTCTCGATCTCCAACGGCGGCGTGTTCGGCTCCATGCTGTCCACCCCCATCATCAACCCGCCGCAGTCGGCCATCCTGGGCGTGCACGCGACCAAGGACCGCGCCGTGGTCGAGAACGGCCAGGTGGTGGTGCGCCCGATCAACTACCTCGCCATGTCCTACGACCACCGCATCATCGACGGCCGCGAGGCCGTGCTGGGCCTGGTCGCGATGAAGGAAGCGCTGGAAGACCCGGCCCGCCTGCTGTTCGACATCTGAGGAGCACCAGATGTCCAAACAGTTTGACGTCATCGTCATCGGCGGCGGCCCCGGCGGCTACATCGCCGCCATCCGCGCGGCCCAGCTGGGCTTCGGCGTGGCCTGCATCGACGAGTGGAAGAACGACAAGGGCGGCCCGGCCCCGGGCGGCACCTGCACCAACGTGGGCTGCATCCCGTCCAAGGCGCTGCTGCAGTCGTCCGAGCATTTCGAGCACGCCAACCACCACTTCGCCGACCACGGCATCAGCGCCCGGGACGTGAAGATGGACGTGGCCAAGATGGTCGGCCGCAAGGACGCCGTCGTGAAGCAGAACAACGACGGCATCCTCTACCTGTTCAAGAAGAACAAGGTCAGCTTCTTCCACGGCCGCGGCTCCTTCGTGAAGGCCGTGGACGGCGGCTACGAGATCAAGGTCTCCGGCGCGGCCGAGGAAATCCTGACGGCCAAGCAGGTCATCGTCGCCACCGGCTCCAACGCGCGGGCCCTGCCGGGCGTGCCGTTCGACGAGGAGAACATCCTGTCCAACGACGGCGCGCTGCGCATCGGCGCCGTGCCCAAGAAACTGGGCCTGATCGGCTCGGGCGTGATCGGCCTGGAAATGGGCTCGGTCTGGCGCCGCCTGGGCGCCGAGGTCACGGTCCTCGAGGGCCTGCCGACCTTCCTCGGCGCGGTCGACGAGCAGATCGCCAAGGAGGCCAAGAAGGCCTTCGACAAGCAGGGCCTGAAGATCGAGCTCGGCGCCAAGGTCGGCGAGATCAAGACCGGCAAGGCCGGCGTGAGCGTCGCCTGGACCAACGCCAAGGGCGAGGCCCAGACGCTGGCAGTCGACAAGCTGATCGTCTCGATCGGCCGAGTGCCCAACACCACCGGCCTGAACGCCGAGGGCGTGGGCCTCAAGCTCGACGAGCGCGGCGCCATCGTGGTCGACGACGAGTGCCGCACCAGCCTGCCCGGCGTCTGGGCCGTGGGCGACGTGGTGCGCGGCCCCATGCTCGCGCACAAGGCCGAGGAGGAGGGCGTGGCCGTGGCCGAGCGCATCGCCGGCCAGCACGGGCATGTGAACTTCAACACCGTCCCCTGGGTGATCTACACCAGCCCCGAGATCGCCTGGGTCGGCCAGACCGAGCAGCAGCTCAAGAGCGCCGGCCGCGCCTACAAGGCGGGGACTTTCCCCTTCCTGGCCAACGGCCGCGCCCGTGCCCTGGGCGACACCACCGGCATGGTCAAGTTCCTGGCCGACGCTGCCACGGACGAGATCCTCGGCGTGCACATCGTCGGCCCCATGGCCAGCGAGCTGATCTCCGAGGCCGTGGTGGCCATGGAGTTCCGTGCCAGCGCGGAAGACATCGCCCGCATCTGCCACGCTCATCCCTCGCTCAGCGAGGCCACCAAGGAAGCGGCGCTCGCGGTCGACAAGCGCACGCTGAACTTCTGACCCGACGCGGTTGTGCCGGCGCCCGCGCCGGCCGCCGCGCATTCCGGCGCGTCTGCGCGCCACGAGCATGTCAGGCATTACCGTACGACAGGCCTACGAGGCCGAACTGAAGGCGCGCGGCTACAGCAGCGACCCTGCGCAGCTGCGCGCGGTCGAGCTGCTCGACCGCTGCGCGCGCGAATGGGCCGAGTTCAAGGCCCGGCGCTCCAATCCGCTCAAGAAGCTGATCAACCGGCCCGAGATCCCGCGCGGGGTCTACATGTACGGCGGGGTGGGGCGCGGCAAGAGCTTCCTGATGGACTGCTTCTTCCAGGCGGTGCCGCTGCGCCGCAAGACGCGCCTGCATTTTCACGAGTTCATGCGCGAGGTGCACCGCGAGCTGGCGGGCCTGCAGGGCACGGTGAACCCGCTCGACGAGCTCGGACGCCGCATCGCGCGGCGCTACCGCCTGATCTGCTTCGACGAGTTCCACGTCGCCGACATCACCGACGCGATGATCCTGCACCGCCTGCTGGTGGCGCTGTTCGAGAACGGCGTGGGCTTCGTGACGACCTCGAATTTCCGGCCCGACCAGCTCTACCCCGACGGCCTGCACCGCGACCGCATCCTGCCGGCCATCGCGCTGCTGAACCAGCGCATGGACGTGGTCAACGTCGACAACGGCACCGACTACCGCGGCCGCACGCTCGAGCAGCTCAGGCTCTATCACCAGCCGCTGGGCGAGCAGGCCGAGGCCGAGATGGCCCAGGCCTTCGAGCGTCTGGCCGCCAGCCACGACGAGGAGCCGGTGCTGCACATCGAGGCACGCGAGATCCGCGCGCGGCGCCGCGCCGGCGGCGTGGTCTGGTTCGACTTCAAGACCCTGTGCGGCGGGCCGCGCTCGCAGAACGACTACCTGGAGATCGCCTCGCAGTTCCACACGGTGCTGCTGAGCAACGTGCCCCACATGCCGGTGCGCATGGCGTCCGAGGCGCGGCGCTTCACCTGGCTGATTGACGTACTCTACGACCGTCGTGTCAAATTGATCATGTCGGCCGAGGTCCCGCCCGAGGCGCTCTATACCGAGGGGCCGCTGGCGCACGAATTCCCGCGCACGGTCTCGCGCCTCACCGAGATGCAGTCGGCCGAGTTCCTGGCGCTGGAACACCGAACCGTGGACACCCATCTGACATGAGACAAGCCTTCGTTTGCCTGCTGCTGCTCGGCGCCACCTGCCTGGCGCAGGCCCAGACCGAACCGCGCGGGGCCGAGGCCGTGCGCCAGACGCGCGAGCGCATCGCCGCCGATCGCACCCGCATTGCCGAAGTTTTGGCCGAGCAGGAGCGTGGCTGCTACCAGCGCTTCGCGGTCAACGACTGCCTGCGCGAGGCGCGCCGCCAGCAGCGCGATGCGCTGGCGGTGTTGCGACGCGAGGAAATCGCCCTCAACGCCGAGGAGCGCAGGCGCAGGGAGGCCGAGCGCGTCAAGCGCCTGCAGGCGCGCCAGGCCGAGGCGGCCGCCGCCCCGGCTTCGGCAGCCAAGCCCTGAACCGGCTAGCGCCGGCTCAGCCGGGCGCGCGCGGAGGTGGGCAGCAAACCCTCGGGCTCCAGGGCCTCGATCTTGACGATCGCCAGTGACAGGTTGTCGCCGCCGCCGCGGGCGCGCGTGCGGGCCTTGTCGATCAGGAACTCGCAGGCCTCGCGCGGCGACAGCGAGTCCAGCACCGAACCCAGCTCGTCGGGCGAGAAGTAATGCCACACGCCGTCGCTGCAGGCCAGCACGCAGTCGCCGGGCTGCAGCTCGGCGATCTGGTGGGTCGCGAACTCGGGCTCCTCCTCGGTGCCCAGACAGGCGGTCAGCACGTTGGACTCCGGGTGGTCGTGCGCCTCATCCTCGCTGATCTCTCCTTCGTCGACCAGGGACTGCACGTAGGAATGATCCAGCGTGCGCTTGACCAGGCGGTTGCCGCTGAAATGGTAGATGCGCGAGTCGCCGCAGTGCAGCCAGTGGCAGTCGCCCGTGGGGTTGACCAGGAACATCGCAATGGTGCTGTGCGGCTCCTGCTCGGCCGACACCGCGGTCAGCTTGATCACGAAATGCGCTTCCTCGGCGATCTGGCGCAGCAGCGCGGCCGCATCGTCGGTCTCCGGCGCGTAGCGCTCGAACAGCTGGCGGGCCGTGAGCATGACCTGGTCCGAGGCCTTGCGGCCGCCGCTGCGCCCGCCCATGCCGTCGGCCACGACGCCCAGCACGCAACCGTTGGCCCGGGGGTGGCTGAACAGGCCGACCTGGTCCTGCTGGTATTCGCGGTCGCCCTTGTGGAGGCCGGTCGATGCGATGAGTCGGAAGGCTGTGACCATGTTGCTGGGATCGATGCCGGAGACGGTCATCGAGGAATTGTGTGCCAGCGCGTATTATTGAACGAAGCCGCAAGGCGACAAGCCGGTGGCCCGCCACCGACCCTTTGCCCTCACCTGAGCTCCGTGTTGGACGCCAATCTCCACTCTCCCGGACGACAGTTGATCGAGTTGCGCATGGCGCATGCCGAGCTCGACGCCGCGATCGACCGGCTGGCCGATACCTCGCCCGTCGACGAGCTCATGCTGCGGCGGCTCAAGAAACGCCGTCTGGTCCTGCGCGACCAGGTGGCGCGCCTGGAACTGGCGCTCGATCCCAAAGAGCCCGCCTGATGGGGCTGGAGCAGGCGGTTCGCGACGCGTTCGCCGAGCAGGGCCTGCTCGCGCGGGCTGTCCAGCAGTTTCGCCCCCGGGCCGGCCAGACCGAGATGGCCCTGGCCGTAGGGCGCGTGGTCGAGCAGGGCGGCACGCTGGTCGTGGAGGCCGGCACCGGGGTCGGCAAGACTTTTGCCTACCTGGTGCCGGCGCTGCTGAGCGGCGAGCGCGTGCTGCTGTCGACCGCCACCAAGACGCTGCAGGACCAGCTCTACGGGCGCGACCTGCCGCGCCTGGCTCAGGCCCTGGGCCTGCCGGTGCGCACGGCCTTGCTCAAGGGCCGCGCCAGCTACCTGTGCCTGCACCGCCTCGAGCAGGCGCAGCAGGACGCCAGCCAGGGCCAGCGCGGCCTGCTGCGCGAGCTGGCACTGGTGGCGTCCTGGGCGCAGCACACGCGCAGCGGCGACCTGGCCGAGCTGGCCCATCTGGACGAACGCTCGCCGGTGATCCCGCTCGTGACCTCGACCCGCGACAACTGCCTGGGCGCCCAATGCCCCAGATTCCGCGCCTGCCACGTGAATCTGGCGCGGCGCGAGGCGCTGGCCACCGATGTGGTGGTGGTCAACCACCATCTGTTCTTTGCCGATCTCGCGGTGCGCGAGTCGGGCATGGCCGAGCTGCTGCCCACGGTGCGCGTCGCGATCTTCGACGAAGCCCACCAGCTCAACGAGACCGGGGTGCAGTTCCTCGGCCAGCAGCTGGGCACCGCGCAATTGCTCGATCTGGCGCGCGACCTGCTCGCGGCCGGCCTGCAACTCGCGCGCGGCCTGGCGGACTGGCAGGCGCTGGCCGAGGCGCTAGAGCAGGCGGCGCGCGAGCTGCGCCTGTGCGTGGGCCGGCAGGCGCCGGGCGCCAGGCTGCGCTGGCTGGAAGAGGCGCCCGAGGGCGTGCCCGGGCCCGGCTGGCAGCAGGCCCTGCTGGCCGTGGAGCTGGCCTGCGCCCGGGCCATGGCGGCCCTGGAGATGGTCAGCGAGATGGCACCCGACTTCGTGCGCCTGCACGAGCGCGCCAGCCGCCTGGCCGAGCGCTGCGCGAGCTTTGCCCGGCCCTGCGCGGAAGGCGCGGTGCGCTGGCTGGAGGCCGGCGGCCAGCTGCGCCTGGTGGAGTCGCCGCTGGACATCGCCGAGACGGTGCGAACTCGGCTGCTGCAGGCCGACGAAGGCGCGGGGGAGGACGAGGGCGGGCGAGGGCGCGCCTGGGTGTTCACCTCGGCCACGCTGGGCGACGACGAGGGCCTGCGCTGGTTCACCGAGCCCTGCGGCCTGCTGCAGGCACAGCGCCTGAGGGTGGACAGTCCGTTCGACTACGCCCGGCAGTCGGCGCTCTACGTGCCGCGCCTGGTCGCGCCGGCCGACCCCGCGCACAGCGCCCAGGTCGCGGCGCTGGCGGCCCGGGCCGCGGCCCGGCTGGGCGGACGCACCCTGGTGCTGACGACCACGCTGCGTGCGCTGCGTGCGATCGGTGAAGCGCTGGCCGCGCATTTCGCCCACTCGCAGGCGGTCGCCGTGTTGGTGCAGGGCCAGGCCCCGAAGCGTCAGCTGATGGAGCGCTTCCGCGAGGGCGGGGAAGGCACACAGGGCGTGGGCTGCATCCTGGTGGCCTCGGCCTCGTTCTGGGAGGGACTGGACGTGCCCGGCGATGCGTTGCAGCTGGTGGTCATCGACAAGCTGCCGTTTCCGCCGCCGGGCGATCCGCTGGTGCAGGCGCGGGCGCGGCAACTGGCGCTGGCCGGGCGCAGTGCCTTCGCCGACCATGCCTTGCCCGAGGCGGCGGTGGCGCTCAAGCAGGGGGCCGGTCGGCTGATCCGCAGCGAGTCCGACCGCGGCATCCTGGTGGTCTGCGACACGCGCCTGGCCACCATGGGCTACGGCCGGCGCCTGCTGGCGGCGCTGCCGCCCATGCGGAGGCTCGCCAGCGACGAAGAGTTTCAGGCGGCGCTGGAGGCGCTCACCACAGCTTCCACCACGGGCTTGAATCCGGCTTGAAGCCGCGCGTGAGGTATTCGCTGTTCGGGTAGTTCTTTTCCAGCACGCGACGCGTGTCGTCGCGCAGCTGTTCCAGGCCCAGGGCGTCGTAGCTGCGCACCATGATGAACAAGGCTTCCTCGAGGGCTGGCACGTTACGGTAGTCGGCCACCGCCATCTGCGCGCGGTTCACGGCCGCGACGTAGGCGCCGCGGTGGTAGTAGTAGCGCGCCACGTGGACTTCGTACTCGGCCAGCGCGTTCACGATGTAGGTCATGCGCTGGCGCGCGTCGGGCGCGTACTTGGACTCCGGGAAGCGCGCGACCAGATCGCGGAAGGCCTCGAACGACTCCTTGGCGGCCTTCTGGTCGCGCTCGGACAGGTCCTGGCGGGTCAGGAAGCCGAACATGCCAAGGTTGTCGTTGAAGTTGACGATGCCCTTGAGGTAGAGCGCGTAGTCCACCGCCGGGCTGGACGGGTGCACCTTGACGAAGCGGTCCAGCGTCGCGATGGCCTGGGCCTTCTCGCCGAGCTTGTAATGGGCGTAGGCCTTCTCCAACTGGGCCTGCTGCGCCAGCGGGGTGCCGGCGGCGCGGCCTTCGAGCTTCTCGAACAGGGGCACGGCCTTGTCGTAGGCGCCCGCCGCCGCTTCGTCGCGCGCCTCGGTGTAGAGACGATTCGGGCTCCAGCCGGCCGTGGGGTCTACCGGGGTCGAGGAGCAGGCTGCCAGCAGCCCCGCCGCGCAGAGCAGGACCCAGCGCGGGACCACCGATAATTTGGCACGAAACATCACTGGCAACCTTGTTGAAACAGACCGAATTGATTATATCGACCGACCCCGCGCAGACCGTCCCGGCGGGGGGCTCGGACGACCTGGGCGAACTCGGCCCCGAGGCCGAGCTGCGCTCCCTCGAAGTGCCTGCCGCACTGCATGGCGAGCGGCTGGACCGCGTGCTCGCGGCCCTGGTGCCCGAGTTCTCGCGCAGCTACCTGCAGCAGCTGGTCGAGCTCGGCGCCGTGCGGGTGCAGGGCGCGCCGGCGCTCAAGTCCTCGCAGCGGCTCAAGGCCGGCGATGGGCTGCAGGTCGAGTTGCGGCCGACGCCGCAGACCCAGGCCTTCCGGCCCGAGCCCATGGCGCTCGACGTGGTGTTCGAGGATGCGCACCTGCGCGTGATCAACAAGCCGGCCGGCCTGGTGGTGCATCCGGCCCCGGGCAACTGGAGCGGCACCCTGCTGAACGGCCTGCTGGCGCGCGATGTGCAGGCCGGCCAGCTGCCGCGCGCCGGTATCGTGCACCGCCTGGACAAGGACACCAGCGGCCTGATGGTGGTGGCGCGCACGCGCCAGGCCATGGACGCGCTGGTGCAGCGTATCGCGGCGCGCGAGGTCAGCCGCCAGTACCTGGCGCTGGGGCACCGGCCCTGGGCCGGCGCGCCCGAACGCCTGGTGCAGGGCGCGATCGGCCGCGACCCGCGCAACCGCCTGCGCATGGCGGTGGTGGACCTCGCCCAGCACCCCGGCAAGCCTGCCGCCACCGGCATCGAGCTGCTGCAGAACTGCGAGCAGGGCTGCTGGGTGCGCTGCACGCTGCAGACCGGCCGCACCCACCAGATCCGCGTGCACATGGCCAGCCTGGGCCATCCCCTGGTGGCCGACGAGCTCTATGGCGGCAAGCCCGCGGCCGGCCTGCAGCGCCAGGCCCTGCATGCCTTCCGGCTGGCTTTCGAGCACCCGGTCACGGGGCAGGCATTGGAGTTTCGCGCGCCGCTGCCCGAGGACCTGCGCCAGGCGCTTGTGGACTGGGGCCTCAGTTACAATGAATCCTGATGCCCCGGGGCGCCCTTTGCGGCATGACCTGCGGGTTTGCGGCGCCGAGCCTCGCCCAGCCTGCGCGGTGCCCCGATTGAATCGGCCCTGACGGAGCGCCGCTGGCGCCATTTCCCGGAACCTCGACACATGAATACGACGGATGCCAAGCGTGTCCTCGAAACCGCCTTGATTTGCGCGCAGCAGCCCCTGCCGGTCCGCGAGCTGCGCGTGCTGTTCAACGACGAGCTTGGCGCGGACACCGTCAAGCAACTGCTGCTGGAGCTGCAGCAGGAATGGTCGCTGCGCGGCGTCGAATTGATCCAGGTGGCCAGCGGCTGGCGCTTCCAGAGCCGGCCGGAGATGCGGCCCTACCTGGACCGCCTGCATCCCGAGAAGCCGCCCAAGTACACGCGCGCCGCGCTGGAGACCCTGGCCATCATCGCCTACCGTCAGCCCGTGACGCGTGGCGACATGGAGGACATCCGCGGCGTGACCATCAACTCCATGATCCTCAAGCAGCTCGAGGACCGCGGCTGGGTCGAGGTGATCGGCCACCGCGAGGCCGCGGGTCGTCCCGCGCTCTACGCGACGACGCGCCAGTTCCTCGACGACCTGGGCCTGTCCTCGCTGGAGCAGCTGCCGCTGCTGGACACGCCGGCCCAGCAGGCCATCGCCCTGGAGGCGCTGCAGCCCGAGGGCGACGCCATGCCGCCCGTGCTGTCGCTGGAGGAGGCGCTGCGCGAAGAGCAGGCATCGGCCTTGCCGACCGAGGACGCCGCCGGCCCGGAGGCCGTGGCCGAACCCCCCGAGGCTCTGGCGGCCATGCCCGAGCCCGATGACTCAACGCCCCCTCAGGGGATCACGCCATGAACCAAGCCACGCCCGCCATCCCGGCCGCACCCCTCGCCGAGGACCCAGAAGCCCAGCCGCAGGCCGAGGTCGCCACCGAACCGGTGGCTGCGCCGGCTCGTGGGCCGCGGCCCGCGCGTGCCGAGGCGCCGCAGGCGATCGCCTTCGCCGACGTGGTCTCCGGCCAGTACGACGCGGACGAATCGGATGCCGAGGTGCAGGCGCCCAAGCGCGTGCTGGCGCCCCAGGCCGAGACGCCCAAGCTGCACAAGGTGCTGGCCCAGGCGGGCCTGGGCTCGCGGCTGGAGATGGAGCAGCTGATCATGGAGGGTCGGATCTCGGTCAACAACGAGCCCGCCCACATCGGCCAGCGCATCCAGTTCGGCGACCAGGTCAAGGTCAATGGCAAGCCGATCAAGCTGCGCATCGCGCCGCCGCCGGCGCGCGTGATCGCCTACCACAAGCCGGTCGGTGAGGTCGTGACCCACGACGACCCGCAGAACCGCCCGACCGTGTTCCGCAAGCTGCCCAAGCTCTACCAGGGCAAGTGGCAGTCGGTCGGCCGGCTGGACCTCAACACCGAGGGCCTGCTGCTGTTCACCAACTCGGGCGAGATGGCCAACAAACTCATGCACCCGCGCTTCGGGCTGGAGCGCGAGTACGCGGTGCGCGTGCTCGGCGCGCTGAGCAACGAGGAGAAGCAGCGCCTGCTCGACGGGGTGCAGCTCGAGGACGGCAAGGCCCAGTTCGGCTCCATCGAGGACGGCGGCGGCGAGGGGTCCAACTGCTGGTACCGCGTGACCATCTCCGAGGGGCGCAACCGCGAGGTGCGCCGCATGCTGGAGGCCGTGGGCCACGCGGTCAGCCGGCTGATCCGCATCCGCTACGGCGCCATGGTGCTGCCGCGCGGCCTCAAGCGCGGCGCCTGGATGGAGCTCGACGAGCAGGACATCCGTGCCCTGGTGCGCGCGGCGGGCGGCAGCGAGCGGTCCGCGGGGCCTGCCGAAGGCGAGGCGCGCGCACCGCGCGACCGCCGTGGCGGTGGCGGTGGCGGTGGCCGCGGGCCGGGTGCGGCACCCCGCAAGGGCGGCGGGGGCGGGCAGGCGCCGCATGCGGGCGGCGGCCAGCGGCGCCAGGAGCGCGGCGAGCGCCGCGACGAGGCGTCCCAGCCCGACCCCATGAAGACCTCGCTGGGCTACATAGGCGCCGACAGCTTCTCGCGCCAGCGCCAGGGGCAGGGCCCTCGGCGTGGCGCTGGCGGCGGGGGCGGCCCGCGCCGCTCCGGCGGCCGCGGCCGCTGAGTCGCGGCTCATGCCCGGGGTGCCCTTGGGGCGCCCACGTGCCCCTGCCGACGCAAGGAGTTCCTGCGCGCAGGTTAAAATCAAATGCTTTGCCCTAGAGGCGAAAAAACGCTAATTAAAACCCCTGGAAAGACCCAAATGGCTATCGAACGCACCCTCTCCATCATCAAGCCCGACGCCGTGGCCAAGAACGTGATCGGCCAGATCTACGCCCGCTTCGAGGCCGCCGGCCTCAAGATCGTCGCCGCCAAGATGGCCCACCTGTCCCGCGGCGAGGCCGAGGCCTTCTACGCCGTGCACAAGGAGCGCCCCTTCTTCAAGGACCTGGTCGACTTCATGATCTCCGGCCCGGTGATGATCCAGGCCCTGGAAGGCGAGAACGCCATCCTGAAGAACCGCGAGCTGATGGGCGCCACCGACCCCAAGAAGGCCGCCGCCGGCACCATCCGCGCCGACTTTGCCGACAGCATCGACGCCAACGCCGTGCACGGCTCCGACGCGCCTGAAACCGCTGCCGTGGAAGTGTCTTTCTTCTTTCCCGGCATGAACGTCTACTCGCGCTGAGCGACAGCGCCGACCATGCCATGACGGCCAAGCTGCTCGACTTCGACCTGGAGGGCCTGGCCGCCTTTTGCGAAAGGCTGGGGGAAAAGCGTTTCCGCGCCACCCAGCTGTTTCGCTGGATTCACCAGAAAGGCGCCTCGGATTTCGACCAGATGAGTGATCTGGCGAAGTCGTTGCGCGACAAGCTCAAGACCAGCGCCTGCGTCCAGGGCCTGCCGGTCCTCTCCCAGCACGAGTCCGCCGACGGCACGATCAAGTGGCTGTTCGACGTGGGCGACGGCAACGCGGTCGAGACCGTGTTCATCCCCGAGGACGACCGCGGCACCCTGTGCATCTCCTCGCAGGCCGGCTGCGCGGTCGGCTGCCGCTTCTGCTCGACCGGCCACCAGGGCTTCAGCCGCAACCTCGGCACCGGCGAGATCATCGCCCAGCTCTGGTTCGCCGAGCATTTCCTGCGCCGCCACCTCCACACCAGCGAGCGCGTGATCTCCAACGTGGTGATGATGGGAATGGGCGAGCCGCTGCAGAACTACGGCGCTCTGGTGCCGGCCCTGCGCGTGATGCTGGACGACCATGGCTACGGCCTGTCGCGCCGCCGCGTCACCGTCTCGACCTCGGGCGTGGTGCCCATGATCGACCGCCTGGCCCAGGACTGCCCGGTGGCGCTGGCGGTGTCGCTGCACGCCCCCAACGACGCGCTGCGCGACAACCTGGTGCCGCTGAACCGCAAGTACGCTATCGCCGAGCTGCTCGACGCCTGCCAGCGCTACCTCGCGCACGCGCCGCGCGACTTCATCACCTTCGAATACTGCATGCTCGACGGCGTCAACGACCAGCCCGAGCATGCCCGTCAGCTGATCGAGCTGGTGCGCCGCCATGGCGGCCAGGGGCTGCGCTGCAAGTTCAACCTGATTCCCTTCAACCCTTTCCCGGCCTCGGGCCTGACGCGCTCGCCCGCGGCCCAGGTGACGGCTTTCGCCAGCCTGCTCAGCGAGGCCGGCATCGTCACGACCGTGCGCAAGACGCGCGGCGACGACATCGACGCGGCCTGCGGCCAGCTGGCCGGCGACGTGAGGGACCGCACGCGCGTCGACGAGCGCATCGCCCAGCAGCGCACGGTGGTGCTGCGGCCCATGCCTGTCGTCCCGACCGGCCCGGGGCAGGCCTGAGGCAGGCTGACGACAGAACAACCATCAGGAGGCAGGATGCAGTTTGAACAAGGAAGCCCCCGCTGGGTGCTGGTGCTGGCGCTGGCCCTGCTGGCCGGCCTGGCGGCTTGTGCCGGCGGCCCGGGCCGCGGCGCGGCCGATGCCGGCGCCGACATGCTCACCGCCTCGGACGAACCCGAGGCCCGGCGGCGCGCCCGCCTGCGCATGGAGCTGGCCGTGGGCTACTTCGAGGAGGGCAAGACCGCGGTGGCCCTGGACGAGCTCAAGCAGGTGCTGACGCTGGACCCCGGCTTCTCCGACGCGCACAACCTGCGCGGCCTGATCTACATGCGCTTGAACGACCCACGCTTGGCCGAGGAGAGTTTCCGCCGCGCCGTGGCGCTGAATCCGCGCGACGCGAACACCCAGCACAACTACGGCTGGCTGCTGTGCCAGCAGGGCCGCTACCCGGAGTCCTTGCAGGCCTTCGGCAAGGCGTTGGCCAACCCGCAGTACGGCGAGCGCGCCAAGACCTGGATGACCCAGGGCCTGTGCCAGGCGCGAGCCGGCCAGCCCGCCGAGGCCGAGCGCAGCCTGGAGCGCGCCTACGAGCTCGACGCGGGCAACCCCATCACCGGCTACAACCTGGCGGCGCTGCTGTACCGGCGCAGCGAGTTCCCGCGCGCCCAGTTCTACATCCGCCGCATCAACAACAGCGAGCTCGCGAACGCCGAGTCGCTGTGGCTGGGCATACGCGTGGAACGCAAGCTGAACAATCGCGAGGCCATGCGCCAGCTGGCCGAGCAGCTCAAGCGGCGGTTCCCGCAGACACAAGAGTTTTCAGCATTCGAACGGGGAGCATTTGATGAGTGAAGGGTCCGAGGGGAGCGCAAGCGCGGACGGCGTCTTGGCGGGGCCTACCGCCGGCGCACTGGTGCGGCAGGCGCGCGAGGCTGCCGGACTGCAGGTGGACGCGCTGGCCGCCGCGCTCAAGGTGACGGTCAAGCAGGTCGAGGCGCTCGAGGCCGATCGCTGGGACCTGTTGCCCGACGCCGTGTTTGCGCGCGCCCTGGCCGCCACTGTCTGCCGCAACCTCAAGATCGACGCGGCCCCGGTGCTCGCGCGCCTGCCGCAGACCGCGCCGCGGCTGTCGCCGCGCGGCCAACTGAACGAGCCTTTCAAGGCGCCGCAGCACCGCGCCTCGCCCGACGTCGGCGCCTACCTCTCGCGCCCGTTGGTGCTGGGCGTGCTGGCGCTGCTGCTGGGGGCGCTGGTGCTGGTGCTGATGCCCGTGCCCAAGGACGAGGCGCCGCCCGCGTCGACGGCGGCGCCGTCCGAGCAGGCCCAGGCCGCGCCCCAGGGCGCTGCGCCGGCTGCGGGGGGCGGAATGGTCACCGAGCTGCTGCTCCCGCCGGCCGCCACCGCCGCCTCTGCGGCGGCGCCGATCCCTGCGCCGACGGCCTTGCCGGCCGCAGCGCCGGCCTCGACTTCGGCCATGACCACCCCAATGGCGCCCGCCGTGGTAGCGCCGTCGCCGGTCGTCACCACGCCCGTGGTGGCCACGCCTCAGGCGCCGGCCTCTGCCGCGGCGGCACCTGCTGGCCTGCTGCAATTCGGCGCCTCGGCCGACTCCTGGATCAAGGTCACCGACGCGCGCGGCACCGTGGTGCTGAGCCGGCTGCTCAAGGCCGGCGAGAGCGCAGGCGCCAGCGGCCAGCTGCCGCTGTCGGTGGTGGTGGGGCGCGCCGACGCGACGCGCGTGCAGCTGCGCGGCCAGCCCATGGACTTGGCGCCGATCACGCGCGACAACGTGGCCCGTTTCGAGGTGAAATAGTGTCTGGCTCCCATCCCATCGAAGTGGCGGCACCGCGCGCGCGCCGTTCGCGCCAGGCCCGTGTGGCCTGGGGCCAGAACCTGGTGACCGTGGGCGGCGACGCGCCGGTGCGCGTGCAGTCCATGACCAACACCGACACCGTGGACGTGATAGGCACGGCCATCCAGGTCAAGGAACTCGCGCTGGCCGGCTCCGAGCTGGTGCGCCTGACCGTGAACACGCCCGAGGCCGCGGCCGCCGTGCCGCATGTTCGCGAGCAGCTCGACCGCATGGGGGTGGACGTGCCGCTGGTGGGCGACTTCCACTACAACGGCCACCGCCTGCTGACCGAGCATCCGGCCTGTGCCGAGGCCCTGTCCAAGTACCGCATCAACCCCGGCAACGTCGGCAAGGGCGACAAGCGCGACAAGCAGTTCGGCCAGATGATCGAGGCCGCGATGCGCTGGAACAAGCCGGTGCGCATCGGCGTGAACTGGGGCAGCCTGGACCAGGAACTGCTGGCCCAGCTGATGGACGAGAACAGCCGCCGCGCCGTCCCCTGGGATGCGAAGCAGGTGATGTACGAGGCGCTGATCAGCTCGGCCATCGACTCCGCCCGGCTGGCCGAGTCCATGGGCATGGACGGCGACCAGATCATCCTGTCCTGCAAGGTCAGCGGGGTGCAGGACCTGATCTCGGTCTACCGCGAGCTGGCGCGGCGCTGCGACTACGCCCTGCACCTGGGCCTGACCGAGGCCGGCATGGCCACCAAGGGCACGGTGGCCTCGGCCGCCGCCCTGTCCATCCTGCTGCAGGAGGGCATAGGCGACACGATACGCGTCTCGCTCACGCCCCAGCCCGGCGAGGCGCGCAGCCAGGAGGTGGTGATCGCTTCCGAGATCCTGCAGGCGCTGGGCCTGCGCGTGTTCGTGCCCAGCGTCACGGCCTGCCCGGGCTGCGGCCGCACGACCAGCACCACCTTCCAGGAGCTGGCCAAGCAGATCGACGACTTCCTGCGCCTGCAGATGCCGGTCTGGCGCAGCCGCTACCCGGGCGTGGAAGCGCTCAAGGTCGCCGTGATGGGCTGCATCGTCAACGGCCCGGGCGAGAGCAAGCATGCCGACATCGGCATCAGCCTGCCCGGCACCGGCGAAGCGCCCGCGGCGCCGGTCTTCATCGACGGCGAGAAGCGCCTGACCCTGCGCGGCGAAGGCATCGCGCGGGAATTCCAGGCCATCGTCGAAAACTACATCGAACAGCGCTTCGGCCCGGGCCGGGCGCACTGACAGATCCATGGCAGAAGCAAAGAACCTGGCGGCGGCCAAGCCCGCCCGCCTGACCGGCGTCAAGGGCATGAACGACGTGCTGCCGCCCGACTCGGCGCGCTGGGAATGGCTGGAGGCCAAGGTGCGCGATCTGATGGCGCGCTACGCCTACCGCAACATCCGCACCCCCATCGTCGAGCCGACCGCGCTGTTCGTGCGCGGCCTGGGCGAGGTCACCGACATCGTCGAGAAGGAGATGTACTCCTTCGAGGACCGGCTCAATGGCGAGCAGCTCACGCTGCGTCCGGAGTGCACGGCCGGCGTGGTGCGCGCCGTGGCCGAGCACAACCTGCTCTACGAAGGCGGCAAGCGCCTCTACTACATGGGCCCCATGTTCCGCCACGAGCGGCCGCAGCGCGGGCGCTACCGGCAGTTCCACCAGATCGGCGCCGAGGTGCTGGGTTTTGCCGGCGCCGAGGTCGACGCCGAGCTGATCCTGCTGGCCGACGCGTTGTGGCGCGAGCTGGGCCTCTCCGACGTGCGCCTGGAGCTCAACAGCCTGGGCCAGCCGCCCGAGCGCCAGGCGCACCGTGCGGCCCTGATCACGCATTTCGAGCGCCATGCCGACCAGCTCGACGAGGACGCGCGCCGCCGCCTGCACAGCAACCCGCTGCGTATCCTGGACACCAAGAACCCGGCCATGAAGGAGATCGTCGAGTCCGCGCCCCGGCTGCTGGACTTCCTGGGCGAGGCCTCGCTGGCGCATTTCAACGCGGTCAAGGCCATCCTCGAGGCCAACGGCGTGGCCTACCGCATCAACCCGCGCCTGGTGCGCGGCATGGACTACTACAACCTCACGGTGTTCGAGTTCGTCACCGAGAGCCTGGGGGCCCAGGGCACGATCTGCGGCGGCGGCCGCTACGACTACCTGATCGAGCAGGTCGGCGGCAAGCCGGCCCCGGCCGTGGGCTGGGCGCTCGGTGTCGAGCGCGTGCTCGAGCTGGTCAAGGAGCAGGGCGAGGCCGTGGCCGAGCCGGTGCCCGACGCCTACGCGGTGATCCCCGACGCCAGCGCTCTGCCCCTCGCCATGCAGTTGCTGCAGCAGCTGCGCGCGGCCGGCGTCAGCGTGCAGATGCACGCCGGCTCCGGCGAAGGCATGGGCAGCATGAAGTCGCAGTTCAAGAAGGCCG
This sequence comes from Ramlibacter sp. 2FC, assembly GCF_005503345.1. Lineage (NCBI taxonomy): Bacteria > Pseudomonadati > Pseudomonadota > Betaproteobacteria > Burkholderiales > Comamonadaceae > Ramlibacter > Ramlibacter sp. 2FC. Next base: position 25,253 of record NZ_SCMM01000017.1, on the reverse strand, counting down.
ACGCCAGCGGCGCGCGCCATGCCCTGGTGTTCGGCGCCGACGAGCTGGCCAGCCAGTGCGTCACGGTCAAGGCGCTGCGCGACGGCAGCGGCGCGCAGCAGACACGCCCGCTGGCCGGGGTGTCCGAATGGGCGCACAGCCTACAATCGAAAGCTTGACTCCAGCGCGACATGGCAACACACCTCGACCTCGAAGAACAAGAGCAGCTTGACCAGCTCAAGCATTTCTGGAAAAGCTACGGCAACCTCATCACCTGGGTGCTGATCGTCGTGTTCGGCGCCATCGCGGCCTGGAACGGCTACCAGTACTGGCAGCGGCGCCAGGCGGTACAGGCCGCGGCCCTGTACGACGAGGTCGAGCGCGCGGCCCAGGCGCCCGACCTGGCGCGCCTGGAGCGCTCGCTGTCCGACATGAAGGAACGCTTCGGCGGCACCACCTATGCGCAGCAGGCCGGCCTGATGGCCGCCCGGACCTTCCACGACAAGGCCCAGCCTGCGCCCGCCAAAGCCGCCCTGGCCTGGGTGGCCGAAGCCTCGGCCGACGAGGGCCTGCGCGCCGTGGCCAGGTTGCGCCTGGTGTCGCTGCTGGTCGACGAGAAGTCCTACGACGAGGCGATCAAGCAGCTCTCCGGCGAGTTCCCCAAGGATTTCGCGGCCCTGGTGGCCGACCGGCGGGCCGACGTGCTGCTGCTGCAGGGCAAGAAGGCCGAGGCCGCGGCCGAATATGGCAAGGCCTACAAGCTGCTCGACGCCCAGGCCGATTACCGGCAGCTGGTCGCCGTGAAGCTCACGTCCCTGGGCGTGGACCCCGAGGCCAAGGCGTCGGCCGCTGCGCAGGAGGCCAAGTGAAGATCCGCCTCGACCTGCTTTCCCCGCGCCGGCTCGGGCTCTGCCTGGGTCTGGCCTTGGCGCTCGTGGGCTGCTCCAGCACCCGCCAGGCCCCCAAGCCCGCCGAGCTGGCGCCGATCTCCGCCCTGCAGGGCGTGCGCCTGGCCTGGCAGGCGCGCCTGCCGGCCGTTGCCTTCCCGCTCGAGGTCAGCGTGCAGGGCCAGCAGTTGGTCGTGGCCGGCTCCGATGGCACCGTGCTGGGGCTGGACGCCGTCTCGGGCCGCGAGCTCTGGCGCGCGGCGCTGGCCGAGCCCCTGGCGGCCGGTGTGGGCAGCGACGGGCGGCTGGCCGCCGTCGTGACGCGCAGCAACGAAGTGCTGGTGCTCGAAGGCGGCCGCACGCTGTGGCGCCAGAAGCTGCCGGCCCAGTCCTACACCGCGCCCCTGGTGGCCGGCGGCCGCGTGTTCGTGCTGGCGGCCGACCGCTCGGTGACTGGCTTCGACGCGCGCACGGGCCGCAAGCTCTGGACCCAGCAGCGGCCGGGCGAGGCCCTGGTGCTGCAACAGGCCGGCGTGCTGCTGCCGGTGGGCGACACCCTGGTGGCCGGGTTGTCCGGGCGCCTGGTCGGGCTCGACCCGCTGCGCGGCAGCGTGCGCTGGGAAGCGGCGCTGGCCGCGCCGCGCGGCACCAACGACGTCGAGCGCCTGGTCGACCTGGTCGGCCGCGTGAGCCGGCAGGGCGAGGTGGTCTGCGCGCGCGCCTTCCAGGCCGCCGTCGGCTGCGTCGACGCGGTGCGCGGCAACCTGCTCTGGTCCAAGCCCGCCAACGGCGCCCAGGGCCTGCATGGCGACGAGCGCTTCGTGTTCGGCAGCGAGTCGGACGGCAAGCTGGTGGCCTGGCGCCGCGCCGACGGCGAGCGCGCCTGGACCTCGGACCAACTGCAGTTCCGCAGCCTGACGGCGCCGCTGGCGCTGGGGCGCTCGGTGGTCGTGGGCGACAGCCAGGGCCTGGTGCACCTGCTGTCGCGCGAGGACGGCTCGCCGCTCAACCGCCTGGCCACCGACGGCTCGGGCGTAGCGGCCGCGCCCGCGCTGGCCGGTGGCACGCTGGTCGTGGTGACCCGCGCGGGCGGAATTTTCGGCTTCCGGCCGGAGTGAACGGACAAAAAGAAGTGAAACCCGTCCTGGCCATCGTCGGCCGGCCCAATGTGGGCAAATCCACGCTGTTCAACCGGCTCACCAAGAGCCGTGACGCCATCGTTGCCGATTTCGCCGGCCTCACACGCGATCGGCACTACGGCCAGGGCCGCCTGGGCAAGCACGAATTCATCGTCATCGACACCGGCGGCTTCGAGCCCGATGCCGAAAGCGGCATCTACAAGGAGATGGCCAAGCAGACCCAGCAGGCGGTGGCCGAAGCCGATGTCGTGATCTTCGTCGTCGACGCCCGCGCCGGCCTCTCGGCGCAGGACCACGACATCGCCAACTACCTGCGCCGGCTGGGCAAGCCCTGCCTGCTGGTGGCCAACAAGGCCGAAGGCATGCGCGAGGGCGCGCAGCTGGCCGAGTTCTTCGAGCTGGGCCTGGGCCAGGTGATCCCGGTCTCGGCCGCCCACGGCCAGGGCGTGCGCAGCCTGGTCGAGCTGGCGCTGGAGCCGCTGGACCTGCCCGAGGTGGATGGCGAGGAGGCGGTCGACAGCGGCGTGATCAAGCTGGCCGTGGCCGGACGGCCCAACGTCGGCAAGTCCACCCTGATCAACACCTGGCTGGGCGAGGAGCGCCTGGTCGCCTTCGACATGCCGGGTACCACGCGCGACGCGATTTCCGTGCCCTTCGAGCGCGGCGGCCAGCGCTTCGAGCTGATCGATACGGCCGGCCTGCGCCGCAAGGGCCGGGTGTTCGAGGCGATCGAGAAGTTCTCCGTGGTCAAGACCCTGCAGGCCATCGAGTCGGCCAACGTGGTGCTGCTGCTGCTCGACGCGACGCAGGGGGTGACCGACCAGGACGCCCACATCGCAGGCTTCGTCCTGGAAAGCGGCCGCGCCGTGGTGCTGGCGGTCAACAAATGGGATGCGGTCGACGAGTACCAGCGCCAACTGGTGCAGCGCTCGATCGAGAGCCGCCTGGCCTTCCTGAAGTTCGCCACGCTGCACTGCATCTCGGCCAAGAAGCGCCAGGGCCTGGCGCCGCTGTGGGCCTCGATCGCGCAGGCGCACAAGGCAGCCATGTGCAAGATGTCGACGCCGGTGCTCACGCGCCTGCTGCTCGAGGCGGTGCAGTTCCAGGCGCCCAAGCGCGCCGGCATGTTCCGGCCCAAGCTGCGCTACGCCCACCAGGGCGGCATGAACCCGCCGGTGATCGTGGTCCACGGCAACTCGCTCGAGCATGTCACCGAGGCCTACAAGCGCTTCCTCGAAGGGCGCTTTCGCAAGGAGTTCGACCTGGTCGGAACCCCCCTGCGCATCGAGATGAAAACCTCGAAAAACCCCTTCGCCAACAAGGACGGCGCCTGAGCGCCTGCACAGTTCCGGATTTTTGTGAGGGCATTGCGCGGCAGCGCTCTTGTGACCCCACACCGCTGTGGTAAGGTCACACCCCTACCAACAACTTTTGAACACGGAGAATATCGTGAGCAATAAAGGGCAACTCCTACAAGACCCCTTCCTCAACACCCTGCGTCGCGAGCATGTGCCGGTGTCGATCTACCTGGTCAACGGCATCAAGCTGCAGGGGCAGATCGAGTCCTTCGACCAGTACGTCGTTCTGCTGCGCAACACCGTGACCCAGATGGTCTACAAACACGCCATCTCGACCATCGTGCCGGGCCGGGCCGTCAACTTCCAGGCCGCCGAAAGCGCCGAGCCGGGCGCGGCCTGATCCGCCTGCCGAAGCCCACCCGGCTTCGGCGCGGTCCGGACCGGGTTCCGCTTTTCCCCAATTGAGCTTGCCTGATTCACCCGATTCCCCACGCGCGCCGGCCATCCTGGTCGGCGTTGACTTTGGTCTTCCCCATTTCGACGGCGAACTGGAGGAACTGGGCCTGCTGGCCCAGACCGCCGGCCTGGAGCCGGTCGTTCGCCTGACCTGCAAGCGCCGGGCGCCCGATGCCGCGCTGTTCGTCGGCAGCGGCAAGGCCGACGAGATCCGCTTTCTGGCCGAGCAGCACGGCGCCCAGGAGGTGCTGTTCGACCAGGCGCTGAGCCCTGCGCAGCAGCGCAACCTGGAGCGCCACATCGGCCTGCCGGTCAACGACCGCACGCTGCTGATCCTGGAGATCTTCGCCCAGCGCGCGCGCAGCCACGAAGGCAAGCTGCAGGTCGAGCTGGCGCGTCTGCAGTACCTGAGTACCCGCCTGGTGCGCCGCTGGTCGCACCTGGAGCGCCAGCGCGGCGGCATAGGCACGCGCGGCGGCCCGGGCGAGACCCAGATCGAGCTGGACCGCCGCATGATCGGCGAGGCCATCAAGCGCACCAAGGAGCGGCTGGAGAAGGTCAAGCGCCAGCGCCATACCCAGCGCCGCCAGCGCGACCGCCGCGACACCTTCAACATTTCCCTGGTCGGCTACACCAACGCCGGCAAGTCCACGCTGTTCAACGCCCTGGTCAAGGCGCGCGCATACGCCGCCGACCAGCTGTTCGCCACGCTGGACACCACCACGCGCCAGCTCTACCTGGGCGAGGCGGGGCGCTCGGTGTCCCTGTCCGACACCGTGGGTTTCATCCGTGACCTGCCGCACGGACTGATCGACGCCTTCCAGGCCACGCTGCAGGAGGCGGCCGATGCCGATCTGCTGCTGCACGTGGTCGACGCCGCCAACCCCGGCCATCCCGAGCAGATGGCCGAGGTGCGGCGCGTGCTCGGCGAGATCGGCGCCACCCATGTGCCGCAGATACTGGTGTTCAACAAGCTCGACGCCCTGGACAGCGAGCGGCGCCCGCGCCTGCTGCAAGACACGCTGGAGCTCGACGGCCAGCAGGTGCCGCGTCTGTTCGTCAGCGCCAGCAGCGGCGAGGGCCTGGCCGCGCTGCGCACGCAGCTGGCCGCCACGGCCAAGGCGGCGCTGCCGCCGGAGTCGGCAGCGGCGGCTTCGGCACCATTCGACGAAGCGGCTCCCTGATTGGGCACAATCGGAATCACCTAGACAAGAAAAGCATGCGAATGAACCTCCCTCTACGCGCCTTTCGATGGACCGTGCTGCCGCAGCGCATCCGGGGCATGTTCAACCTGAACGACCCGCGCTGGGGGCGCGGCGAGGACAAGTCCGACGAAGGGGACAGGCCCGAGGGGCAGCGGCCCGATAGCCCGCCGCCGCAGCGGCCCGGGCAGGACGGACGGGACCAGGGGCCGAACCAGGGCCCGCCGGACCTGGACGAGCTGTGGCGCGACTTCAATCGCAAGCTCGGCGGCCTGTTCGGTGGCGGCAAGGGCAATGGGCGCGGCCCCAACGGCGGCCGCTTCGGCGGCAGCGGCGGGGGCTTCCAGCCCGACATGAAGAGCGCGGGCCTGGGCGTGGGGCTGATCGCCGGCGTGGCGGTGCTGATCTGGTTGGGCACGGGCTTCTTCATCGTCCAGGAAGGCCAGCAGGCCGTGGTCACCCAATTCGGCCGCTACAAGGCCACGGTCGGCGCGGGCTTCAACTGGCGCCTGCCTTACCCAATACAGCGCCATGAGCCGGTGTTCGTGACCCAGATCCGCTCGGTCGACGTGGGGCGCGACAACGTGATCAAGTCCACCGGGCTGCGCGAGTCGGCCATGCTGACCGAGGACGAGAACATCGTCGAGATCAAGTTCGCCGTGCAGTACCGGCTCAGCGATGCGCGCGCCTACCTGTTCGAGAGCAAGAGCCCGGCCGAGGCCGTGGTGCAGGCGGCCGAAACCGCGGTGCGCGAGGTGGTCGGCAAGATGCGCATGGACTCGGCGCTGGCCGAGGAGCGCGACCAGATCGCGCCGCGCGTGCGCGCCCTGATGCAGACCATCCTGGACCGCTACAAGGTCGGCATCGAGGTGGTCGGCATCAACCTGCAGCAAGGCGGCGTGCGTCCGCCCGAACAGGTGCAGGCCGCCTTCGACGACGTGCTCAAGGCCGGCCAGGAGCGCGAGCGCGCCAAGAACGAGGCCCAGGCCTACGCCAACGACGTGATCCCGCGCGCGGTCGGCTCCGCCGCCCGCCTCAAGGAGGAGGCCGATGCCTACAAGGCGCGCATCGTCGCCCAGGCCCAGGGCGATGCCCAGCGCTTCCGCTCCGTGCTGGCCGAGTACCAGAAGGCGCCCCAGGTCACGCGCGAGCGCATGTACCTGGACGCCATGCAGCAGATCTACGGCAACGTGACCAAGGTCCTGGTCGAGAGCCGCCAGGGCTCCAACCTGCTGTACCTGCCGCTGGACAAGATCGTGCAGATGACCACCCAGGGTGGGGCGGCGGCCGAGGCGCAGTCTGCGCCGGCGGCCGGCAGCGGGTCCGCCGGCGGTGCGGCGTCGAGTGCCCCGGCCGGCGATGCGCGCTCGCGCGATGCGTCGCGGTCGCGCGAGCGCGAGACGAGATAAGGAGTCCGGAATGAACCGTGTTGGATTTATTGCTTCTTCGCTCCTGGTGCTGCTGGCGCTGCTGAGCTCCATGCTGTTCGTGGTCGACCAGCGCCAGTTCGGCGTGCTCTACGCGCTCGGCCAGATCAAGGAGGTCATAACCGAGCCCGGCCTGAATTTCAAGCTGCCGCCGCCGTTCCAGAACGTGTCCTACATCGACAAGCGCCTGCTCACGCTCGACAGCGTGGACACCGAGCCCATGCTCACCGCCGAGAAGCAGCGCGTGGTGATCGACTGGTACGTGCGCTGGCGCATCACCGACCCGCAGGCCTACATCCGCAACGTGGGCCTGGACGAGAACGCCGGCGCCAACCAGCTCAACCGCGTGGTGCGCAACGCCTTCCAGGAGGAGATCAACAAGCGTACCGTGAAGGACCTGCTGTCGCTCAAGCGCGAGGCGCTGATGGCCGACGTCAAGCGCGAGGTGCTGGAGGTGGTCAAGGGCGCAAAGCCCTGGGGCGTCGACGTGGTCGACGTGCGCATCACCCGGGCCGATTACGTGGACGCGATCACCGAGTCGGTCTACCGCCGCATGGAGGCCGAACGCAAGCGGGTGGCCAACGAGCTGCGCTCGACCGGCGGCGCCGAGGGCGAGAAGATCCGCGCCGACGCCGACCGCCAGCGTGAGGTGGCCGTCGCCAACGCCTACCGCGACGCCCAGAAGATCAAGGGCGAGGGCGACGCCGAGGCCGCGCGCATCTACGCCGAGGCCTTCGGCAGGGACCCGCAGTTCGCGCAGTTCTACCGCAGCCTGGAGGCCTACAAGGCCAGCTTCAACAAGAAGAGCGACGTGATGGTGGTGGACCCCTCGTCGGAGTTCTTCAAGGCCATGCGCGGCAGCGGCGCTGCCGCGGCCGCGCCCAAGAAATAAAGCCTGCAGGGGGAACGGATTCTTGGACGGCGGCAGCCTGTGGACAGCGCTGGCCCTGGTGCTGGTGATCGAGGGCCTGCTCCCCTTGGCTTCGCCCGGGGGCTGGCGGCGCGTGTTCGCGCAGCTGCTGCAGTGGCGCGACGGCCAGATCCGCTTCTTCGGCCTGTGCAGCGTGCTGCTGGGCCTGGTGCTGCTGTGGCTGGCGGCCTGAGCCGGCCGCAAGCCCGGTAGAATCACGTTTTTAACAGCGCCCCGAAACCACATGTCCGCCTGGGTCCTGCCGGATCACATCGCCGATGTCCTGCCGTCCGAGGCCCGGCACATCGAAGAACTCCGCCGCGAATTGCTAGACACTGCCCGCAGCTACGGCTACGAGCTGGTCATGCCGCCGCTGATCGAGCACCTGGAGTCGCTGCTGACCGGCACCGGCGAGGCGCTGGACCTGCAGACCTTCAAGCTGGTCGACCAGCTTTCCGGCCGCATGATGGGCCTGCGCGCCGATACCACGCCGCAGGTGGCGCGCATCGACGCCCATTTGCTGAACCGCGCCGGCGTGACCCGCCTGTGCTACTGCGGCCCGGTGCTGCACACCCGGCCCGACCGCCCCCACGCCACGCGCGAGCCGCTGCAACTGGGGGCCGAAATCTACGGACATGCCGGCCTGGAGGCCGACCTCGAGGTGCTGCAACTGGCGCTCGACTGCCTGCAGGCGGCCCAGGTCGAGGGCCTGAGCGTGGACATGGCCGACGCGCGCATCGTGCAGGCGCTGCTGGCCGGCGTGGCGCTGGAGCCCGACCGGCTGGCCCAGTTGCACGCGGCCCTGGCCGCCAAGGACGCGAGCGAGCTGGCCGCCCTGAGCCGGGATCTCCCGGCCGCGGTGCGCGAGGGGCTGCTGGCGCTGGTGCGCCTGTACGGCGACGCCCAGGTGCTGGCCGAGGCCGAAAAAGCCCTGCAGGCCTTTCCGGCCGTGGGCCAGGCCCTGTCCCAGCTGAAACGCCTGTCCAGCCAGCTCGGCGGGGCGGCGGTCAGCTTCGACCTGGCCGACCTGCGTGGCTACGCCTACTACAGCGGCGCGCGCTTTGCGGTCTATGCGCGCGGCGCCAGCGACGCCGTGGTTCGCGGCGGCCGCTACGACGGCGTGGGCGCGGTGTTTGGCCACAAGCTGGACCGCGACCGCCCGGCCGTGGGCTTCAGCCTGGACCTCAAGCAACTGGTAGGGGTGGCCGCGCCGCGTGCGCTGCGCGCGGCGATCCGCGCGCCCTGGCGCGATTCAGCCGAGCTGCGCGCAGCCGTCGCCGCGCTGCGCGGGCGCGGCGAGACCGTGGTCTGCGTGCTGCCGGGCCACGAGAGTGAAATCGACGAATTCCTGTGCGACCGCGAGCTGGTCGAATTGGCGGGACAGTGGGTCGTGCAGGCCCTTTGATCTGCTTTGATCTGAGAAGAGCGAAATGAACATTACCAAAGGACGTAACGTCGTCGTCGTCGGCACCCAGTGGGGCGACGAGGGCAAGGGCAAGCTGGTCGACTGGCTGACCGAGAGCGCGCAGGGCGTGGTGCGCTTCCAGGGCGGCCACAACGCGGGCCACACCCTGGTGATCAACGGCGTGAAGACCGCCTTGCACCTGATCCCCAGCGGCATCATGCGCCCCGGCGTGACCTGCTACATCGGCAATGGCGTGGTGGTGTCGGCGGCCAAGCTGCTCGAGGAGATCGAAGGCCTGGAGCGCGCCGGCGTCGAGGTGCGTACGCGCCTGCGCATCAGCGAGGCCTGCCCGCTGATCCTGCCCTTCCACGCCGCACTCGACGTGGCGCGCGAGGCCGCGCGCGAGCAGGGCGGTTCCGAGAAGATCGGCACCACCGGCCGCGGCATCGGCCCGGCCTACGAGGACAAGATTGCGCGCCGCGCGCTGCGCGTGCAGGACCTCAAGTACCCCGAGCGCTTCGCCGCCAGGCTGCGCGAGCTGCTGGGGCTGCACAACCACGTGCTGACCAGCTACCTGGGCTCGCGCGATTTCGCCTTCGGCGAGGCCCTGCAGCCCTATGTGCAGGGCGGCGAGGTCCAGTTCGAGCCGGTGTACGCCGAGGCCATGCACCATGCCGAGCTGCTGCGCCCCATGATGGCCGACGTCTCGCGCGAGCTCAACGAGGCGCACCGCAACGGCGACAACCTGCTGTTCGAGGGCGCGCAGGGCACGCTGCTCGACGTGGACCACGGCACCTACCCCTATGTCACCTCGAGCAACTGCGTCGCCGGCAACGCGGCGGCCGGCTCGGGCGTGGGCCCCGGCATGCTGCATTACGTGCTGGGCATCACCAAGGCCTATTGCACGCGCGTGGGCGGCGGGCCGTTCCCGACCGAGCTCGACTGGGAGCAGGAAGGCACGCCGGGCTGGCACATGAGCACCGTGGGCGCCGAGAGGGGCGTGACCACGGGGCGCAGCCGCCGCTGCGGCTGGTTCGACGCGGCGCTGCTCAAGCGTTCGGCCCAGGTCAACGGCCTGTCGGGCCTGTGCATCACCAAGCTCGACGTGCTGGACGGCCTGGAGGAGCTCAAGCTCTGCACCGGCTACGAGCTCGACGGCGAGACCATCGACATCCTGCCGCTGGGCGCGGACGAGATCGCGCGCTGCAAGCCGGTCTACGAGACCCTCGAGGGCTGGAGCGATTCGACCGTGGGCGTCACCCAGTACGACAAGCTGCCGGTCGCCGCCCGCCTGTACCTGCAGCGCATCGAGCAGGTCACCGGGGTGCCGATCCACATCGTGTCCACGAGTCCGGACCGCGACCACACGATCATGATGCACCACCCCTACCTGGCCGACTGAGGACGCCATCGAACCCGCCCGGCCGCGCATCGCCAGCGCCAAGGCGGCCGGGGCCGCCATCCCTACAGGAAACCCTCCCATGTTGACCGAAGACGGCAAGCACCTTTACGTGAGCTACGACGAGTACCACAACCTCATCGAGAAGCTCGCGTTGAAAATCCACCAGTCGGGCTGGCAGTTCGACACCATCCTGTGTCTGGCGCGCGGCGGCATGCGCCCCGGGGACATTCTTTCGCGCATCTTCGACAAGCCGCTGGCCATCATGTCCACCAGCTCGTACCGCGCCGAGGCCGGCACGGTGCAGGGCCACCTGGACATCGCGCGCTACATCACCACGCCCAAGGGCGAGATCGCCGGGCGGGTGCTGCTGGTCGACGACCTGGCCGACTCGGGCCATACGCTCAACGCCGTGATCCAGCAGCTCAAGAGCAGCTACGAGCCGATCTCCGAGCTGCGCAGCGCCGTGATCTGGACCAAGGGCTGCTCCAGCTTCACGCCCGACTACTCGGTCGAGGTCCTGCCGACCAATCCCTGGATCCACCAGCCGTTCGAAGGCTACGACAGCATGACGCCGGACAAGCTGATGGAGAAGTGGAAGCTCTGATCCGCCTGCGGGCGCAAAGGGCCATGCGCCTGCACGCCCGCGCCGCGGGCGGCGTTCCGTCCGCGACGGCGCTACCATGCTGCGCATGAACGAGACGCCGCCCGAACTGTCCACCCAGCTGATCCACCACCCCTACCAGCCGCCTGCGGGCTTTGCCGCGCCGCAGCCCGGCGTGTTCAAGGCCTCAACCGTCATCTTTGCCAGCGTCGCGGCCATGCGGCAGCGCGACTGGAAGGGCAAGGCTGGCTACACCTATGGCCTGCACGGCACGCCCACCACCTTCACGCTCGAGGAGCGGCTGTGCACGCTGGAGGGCGGCCTGCAGTGCCTGCTGCAGCCCAGCGGCCTGGCGGCGATCGCCAACGTGGCGCTGGCCCTGCTCAAAAGCGGCGACGAGGTGCTGATCCCCGACAACGCCTACGGGCCCAACAAGGCCCTGGCCGAGGGCGAGCTGCGCGCCTGGGGCATCAGCCACAGGCTCTACGACGCCATGGATCCGGCCGACCTGGCGGCCAAGATCGGCGAGCGCACGCGCTTGGTCTGGCTCGAGGCGCCGGGCTCGGTGACGCTGGAGTTCCCCGACCTGCCCGAGCAGGTGCGCATCTGTCGCGAGCGGGGCGTGCTGTGCGCGCTCGACAACACCTGGGGCGCCGGCCTGGCCTTCCGCCCCTTCGAGCTGGCCCCAGGCCTGGGCGTCGACATCTCGGTGCATGCGCTGACCAAGTACCCCAGCGGCGGCGGCGACCTGCTGATGGGCAGCGTGGTCACGCGCGACGAGGCCCTGCACCTCAAGCTCAAGCTGACCCACATGCGGCTGGGCCTGGGCGTGGGCCTCAACGACGTCGAGGCCGTGCTGCGTTCCCTGCCCAGCATGGCGCTGCGCTACCGCGCCCACGACGCGGCCACGCGCGAGCTCGCCGCCTGGTGCGCGCGCCAGCCGCAGTTCGCGCAGGTGCTGCACCCGGCGCTGGCGGATTCGCCCGGCCACGCCCACTGGCGCCGGCTCTGCGCGCCGCAGGGCGGGGAGGGCGCGGCAGCCGGCCTGTTCAGCGTGCTGGTCGACGCGCGCTACGGCCAGCAGCAGGTCGACGCCTTCTGCGACGCGCTGCGCCTGTTCAAGCTCGGCTACAGCTGGGGCGGCCCGGTCAGCCTGGTCATGCCCTACGATTTGCGCGCCATGCGGCCCGGCTGGCCGAAGCACCTGGCGCAAGGCACGCTGTTGCGCTTCTCGCCCGGTCTGGAGGCCGTGGCCGACCTGCGGCGCGACCTCGAGCAGGCCCTGGCTGCGGCGCTGCCGCCTCCGCCCTGACCGGGGGGCGGAGGAGTCTCGGTGTTTTCCTGACTGGCAGGGCCGGGCCCGGGCCGCTAGTCTGAGCTGGTTTCAAGACCCGAAGAAGTACCGCATGTCTCGTCCCATGCCCGACCCGGCTGCGCCGGCCGACCCCGAGGCCCGTCCGGCCAGCTCGTCTGCCGAGCTGCCGGTCATGGACCACCCCTATGTCCCACCGTCGCCCTCCGGCCCGCAGGCGCTGATGCGGCCGCTGGGGCCGGCCGATCCGCTGCGCTGGCTGGCGCGCGGCGCGCGCGACCTGGCGGCCAGTCCCGGGATCGCCCTGTTCTATGGGGCCTGCTTGTGGACCATGGCCCTGGTGCTGGGGCTGGTGTTCCGCAACCGGCCCGAGTACACCTTGTCGATCGCCTCGGGCTGCCTGCTGGTCGGGCCCTTCCTCGCCATGGGCCTGTACGAGGTCAGCCGAAGGCGCGAGCTGGGCCTGCGCCCTGAACTCGGCGCCTCGCTGACCTGCTGGGACGCGCACCTGCGCAGCATGGCCATGCTGGTGCTGGTGCTGATCGTGCTGGAACTGCTGTGGGGCCGGGCCTCGCTGGTGGTGTTCGCAGTCTTCTTCAACACCGGCATGCCCTCGACCACGGGGGTGCTGCAGGCGGTGTTCAATCCGCAGAACTGGGAGTTCGTGGCGGTCTACCTGGGCGTGGGCGCCTTGTTCGCGGCCCTGGTCTATGCCACCACCGTGGTGTCCATCCCCATGGTGCTGGACCGCGACACGGACGCCGTGTCGGCCGCCATCACCAGCCTGCGCGTGGTGTTCGCCAACCCCGGCGTGATGCTGCTGTGGGGCCTCGTGATCTCCGCCCTGGTCGTGCTGGCCCTGCTGCCCTGGGGCCTGGGCCTGTGGCTGGTCGGGCCCTGGCTGGGCCACGCGAGCTGGCACGCCTACCGCGGTGCGGTCGAATGGCGGGAGGCGCCACCGGCGGCGCCGGAGGCGGCGGCATGATCGACATGCTCCGTCGTCCCGCACGGCGCCCGGCAGGCCGACGGGCTGGCCCATGAAGGAGAAGGAACTCAGGCTCGCGGTGGTCTTCTTCGGCGGTGTCTCGCTGGCCATCTACCAGCACGGCATCAACCGCGAGATCCTGAACCTGGCCCGCGCCTCCCGCACCTACCACGCCGATCCGGAACATGGGGGGCAGCGCCCCGCCGGCGGCGCGCTGCAGGCCCAGTACCCGGACGAGCCTCAGGCGTCAACCGGGGACCTGTACCTCGAGTTCCTGCAGACCCTGGGCCGCCATCTGTCGCTGCGGGTCGTCGTCGACATCGTGGCCGGCGCGTCGGCGGGCGGCATCAACGGCGTCGCGCTGGCCACGGCGATCGCGCACGACCTGAGCCTGACGCCGATCACCAACCTGTGGCTCGCCGAGGCCGACATGCTGAACCTGCTGGCCCCGGAGGCCCGGGCGCGGCTGTGGAGCAAGTGGTATTTCTGGCCCTTCGAGCGCCCCTTGCTGACCCGGCTCAACCGCGAGGGGCTGTGCTGCCGGCCAAGGCCTGCATAGACGCCATACGCAGCCACGGCGCCTTCCGTGAGGTCGACCTCCGCCTGGTCTTCGTCGACCCGCGTCCGCGCAGCGGCGGCGCCGCGTCCACCGGCGTGCCGGGCTTCTTCGCGACCTTGCGTGGTGCCCTGGTGGACCTGCCGCGCCAGGCGCCGATCTACAACGAGCTGGCCGGCGTCGGCCACTACAACGTCCAGGCCAGGCGCCTGAAGGGCGCCATCCTCGACGCCCGCGCCCAGGTCGCGCGGCTGATCGAGGAGGCCACCGAGGGCCGGCTGGGCGGGCCGTTCACGGCCGACGAGCTGCGCCAATGGCGGCTGTCGTCCACCCATTTCCTGTCCCGCTCGCTGATCGTCTACGACGCCTGGATGCGCTCCCTGGTGTTCGAGGCGCTCGATTTCGTGGTTCGGCTGATCCTCGGCGCCTGCCGCTACCCGATTCGCAGGAGGCGCGCCGCATCCAGGCGGTCGTAGAGGCCTGGGCCCGGCAGCAAGGCGTGATTCGCGACAGCTATGTGATGCCCGAGCATGTCCGCGAGACCGCCGAGCTGCCGGCCTTCGGCAGGATGGTGCTCAACTTCGGCGTGGTCTACAAGAAGCGTCGCCTGAACTTCGTGCTGTACGAGGTCAACGACCTCTACCCGGGCGGCGACAGCGAGCCGTCCTGGGTGGTCGACTCCGAGTCGCTGGACCTGCTCAAGCTCAAGATCCACAAGTGCATCGACGAGCTGGCGGTGTACGAGGACATCCGCTTCCTGAGCATGCCCGCGGTGAGCGCCTGCCGCGCGCTGTTCATGCCCGAGGCGGGGGGGCGCCTGGCCCCGGGTCGCGCTCGGCCAGCTGGCGCAGCTCGAGGCGGCCGATTTCGACATTCGCGCCCTCAAGCGGCGCGCCTTCGGCCATGTGCTGGACGAGGAGGGCGCGCGGCTGAAGCTCAGTGCCGAGCTGATCGCCAGGCTTCGCCAGCGCGTGGAGCCGCTGTGAGGCGCGCAAAAAAATCGCCGGGCAGCTTGCGCGCCAATCCCAGCTGGTACAGTGAACGTCCCTGAAGGAGAGAACACACCTTGGCAACACCCAACTACGGATACGAGAAGCGCCAGAAAGAGCTGGCGAAAAAGCGCAAGAAGGAAGAGAAGCTCAAGGCGCGCGCCGAGCGCAAGCAGGGCACGGAGCCCGAGACGGAGTCCGATGCCGAGTCGGCCGAGGGTGGCGACGCGGCGGCTGGCGTCGAGTCCAAGCCCGAGTGACAGGCACAGGGCGCCGAGGCGGCGCGGGTGCCCGCCCTGCGCCGGCGCTCAGCCCGCCTGGGCGAGCAGCTGGCGCGCCAGCCGGTCCATCGCGGCCGCGGAGCGGTCGTCGGGCGCGATCTCCTGCGCCTGGGTGAACTGCGTGAAATTGCGCCGGGTCGACTCGGCGTAGCCGGGGTCGTAGTGCTTGAGCAGCAGCTCGCGCACCACAGGCTCCACCTGGCCCGCCCGCACCTGGGCCTTCCAGCCCTCGACCACGGCCTTGCCGCGCAGCATGGTCAGCGCATCGAGGCGCTGGCAGAAGAACTCGGCATCGCGGGCGAAGAAGGCGTAGTCCTCCAGCAGCAGGGCCACCCGCTCCTCGTCCGAGAGTTTCAGCAGCAGGCAGGGGCTGGCGCGCATGGCCTCCATCAGGCTGTCGGGCACGCCGAGGTTGCCGACCTTCTTGCTCTCGGCCTCGACGTAGACCGGGCGCGCCGCGTCGAAGCCGCGCAGCGCCTTCCAGACCAGGCTGTCGAAGCGCTTCTGCGACGGCTGGGTCTGCCCGGGGATCACGCCCAGCACCGAGCTGCGGTGGCAGGCCAGGGCTTCGAGGTCCAGCACCTGGGCGCCGGCGGCGGCCAGGGCCTGCAGCAGGCGAGTCTTGCCCGAGCCGGTCGGCCCGCAGACCACGCGGTACTGCAGGCGCAATGCCTGCGCCGGCAGGTCGGCCAGCACCGCGCTGCGGAAGGCCTTGTAGCCTCCTTCCACCAGGTGCACCCGAAAGCCGATCTGACCGAGGATATGGGCCAGCGAGTTGCTGCGCTTGCCGCCGCGCCAACAGTAGACCAGGGGCTGCCAGTTCTTGGGCTTGTCCAGCACCTCGCGCTGGATGTGGGCGGCGATGTTGTGCGCCACCAGGGCGGCGCCTATCTTCTGCGCCTCGAAGGGGCTGACCTGCTTGTACAGGGTGCCGACCCGGGCCCGCTCCTCGTTGTTGAGCGAGGGCCAGTTGACGGCGCCGGGCAGGTGGTCCTCGGCGTATTCGCCCTCGCTGCGCGCGTCGATGATGGCGCCGAAGGTGGCCAGCCGGGCCATGGCCTCGATGGCGCTGATGGGATGCACGCTCATGACAACAGTTTCTTCAGTTCGGGCCAGACATTGCCCAGCATGATCGGGTGCGCTTCTTCGCGCGGATGGATGCGGTCGGGCTGGAACAGCCGCGTCGGGTCGGGGCCGTCGGCCACGCCCTGGAGCAGGAACGGCACGACGGCCGCCTTTTGCGCCCGCGCCACCTGGACGAACAGGGCCGCGAAGCGGCGCGCATAGTCTGCGCCGTAGTTGGGCGGCACCTGCATGCCGACCAGCAGCACCTTGGCGCCGGCTTTCTGCGCGGCCTGTGTCATCCAGCTCAGGTTGTCCTGGGTCATGGTCAGCGGCAGGCCGCGCAGCGCGTCGTTGCCGCCGAGCTCGAGCACCAGGTGGCTGGGCCGGTGCTGGGACAGCAGGGCCGGCAGGCGCGAGCGGCCACCCGAGGTGGTCTCGCCGCTGATGCTGGCGTTGACCACGCGCGCGGCGATCTTCTCCCTGGCCAGGCGCTGCTCGAGCAACGCCACCCAGCCGCTGCCGCGCCGCAGGCCGTATTCGGCGCTCAGCGAGTCGCCCAGCACCAGGATGGTGGCGGGCTGCGCCGCGCCTGCTGCACAAGACCCCAGGACGCCGGTCCAGAAGGCGGCCACGCTAAAGTGGCGTCGGTTCAACAAAAACGGTGGTTGCATGAGCGAGGCGATTATTTCAGTGGAGCATGTGTTCAAGTCGGTCACCGACTCCACGGGCACGCTCGACATTTTGCGCGATATCGATTTCGCCCTGGCGCCGCGGGAAACGGTGGCCATCGTCGGCGCCTCCGGCTCGGGCAAGAGCACGCTGCTGTCCATCATCGCCGGCCTGGATACACCCACGCGCGGCACCGTGCGGCTGGCCGGGCAGGACCTGTTCGCACTCGACGAGGACGCGCGCGCCGTGCTGCGCGCGCAGAAGCTGGGCTTCGTGTTCCAGAGCTTCCAGCTGCTGGGCAACCTCACGGCGCTGGAGAACGTGATGCTGCCGCTGGAGCTGGCCGAGCGCCGCGACGCGCGCCGCGCCGCGACCGAGATGCTGGCGCACGTGGGCCTGGGCCAGCGCCTGGGCCACTACCCCAAGCTGCTGTCCGGCGGCGAGCAGCAGCGCGTGGCGCTGGCGCGCGCCTTCGTGGTCCAGCCCGCCGTGCTGCTGGCCGACGAGCCGACCGGCAGCCTGGACTTCGCCACCGGCGAGAAGATCATGGAGCTGATGTTCGAGCTCAACCGCGAGCAGGGCACGACCCTGGTGCTGGTCACGCACGACCGCGGCATCGCCGCGCGCTGCGACCGGCGCATCACCATCGAGGCGGGCAGGCTGCTGCCAGAGGCCGAGCCGGTTTCCTGAGCGCCGGGCGCCCCGTCGCTGGCCCGATAATGCGGGCCATGTCCTCTCCCAAAGTGCTGTTCGGCTTCCACGCCGTGGGCGTGCGCCTGAAGACCGCGCCGCAATCCGTCATCGAGATCTACTACGAGCCGACGCGGCGCGACGCGCGCATGCGCGCCTTTCTCGAGCGCGCCCGGGAAGTCGGCGCGCGCCTGATCGAGGCCGACGGCCTGCGCCTGGCCAAGCTCTGCGGCAGCCACGGCCACCAGGGCGTGGCGGCGCGGGTCGAGCCGCTGGCGCAGGCGAGCTCGCTGGACGACCTGCTGGACCAGCTGGGCGAGCCGCCGCTGCTGCTGGTGCTGGACGGCATCACCGACCCGCACAACCTCGGCGCCTGCCTGCGCGTGGCCGACGGCGCCGGCGCGCACGCGGTGATCGCGCCCAAGGACCACGCGGCCGGCATCAATGCCACCGTGGCCAAGGTGGCCAGCGGCGCGGCCGAGACCATGCCCTACTTCATGGTGACCAACCTGGCGCGCACCCTGGGCGAGCTCAAGGAGCGCAACATCTGGTGCATTGGCACCAGCGACGACGCGCCCAAGACCCTGTACCAGATCGATCTCCAGGGGCCCGTGGCACTGGTGCTGGGTGCCGAGGGCACCGGCATGCGCCAGCTCACGCGCAAGACCTGCGACGAGCTGATCAGCATTCCCATGCGCGGCGCGGTGGAGAGCCTGAACGTGTCGGTGGCCAGCGGCGTGTGCCTGTACGAGGCGCTGCGCCAGCGCACGGCCTGAGGAGGGTGACGATGAGAACGGCAGGAGCGATGGGACGGGGGATGCTGGCCATGGGCGTGGCGCTGCTGCTGGCGGCCTGCACCCAGGAGCAGCAGAACAAGCTGAGCCGCGAGATCCAGAACTGGACCGGCACCAACGGCGTGCTCGAGGTCTATGCCGGCGACAAGCTGGTGCGGCGCTTCCTCAAGATCGACAAGGTCAGCACCGCCCTGGGCACGGACGACGGCAAGCCGCGCGCCTACCGCTACGGCTACGGCGTGCTCGACGAGAACCTGAACATGCAGGTCGACCCCGGCGAGAAGAAGGTCTACTTCGAGATCAGCGACTACAGCAACGCGGTGTTCTTCGAGAACCCGCGCTGAAGCCGCGCCCCTACACGAGGCCGAGCGCGCCCAGCAGGGCGCCGGCGCCGATCAGCCACAGCAGGTGCAGCCGTGCCCGCCAGACGATCAGCGTGGTGGCCGCCGTCAGCAGCCACAGCGGCCAGTCGCGCGCGGGCTGGTCGTGCACCGCGCTCAGCAGCCAGCCGGTGGCCACCAGCAGCGCGACCACGATGGGCGCCATGCCGGTCTTGAAGGCCCGCACCGCGCGCAGCTCGCGGTTGCGGTGCGCCCAGCGCGTGGCGCTGTAGGTCAGGATGGAGGAGGGCAGCATGATGCCGGCCAGGGCGATCGCCACGCCCAGCAGCGCCAGCGTCCAGGCCGCGGGCCCGGCTGCCAGCCCTCCGCCCGCGTTCAGGCCCAGGTTCCAGCCCATCAGCGCCACGAACAGCACGTTCGGCCCCGGCGCGGCCTGGGCCAGCGCGATGCTCGAGCCGAACTGCGGCTCGCTGAGCCAATGCTGCTCGTGCACCAGATAGCGGTGCATGTCGGGGGCGGTGGTGATGGCGCCGCCCACGCCCAGCAGCGAGAGCGAGGCGAAATGGTTGAACAGGGCCATCCAGTCGGAAGGGGTCATGGTGATGCTCATGTCCGTCGCTCCTGGCTGGCGGCGTGAACGCCCAGCCGCAGGTAGGCCCAGACGCAGGCCGCTCCGCCCAGTCCCCCGAGCACCCAGGCCAGGGGCCAGCGCAGCAGGGCGATCGCGACGAAGGTGAAAGCCGCCAGGGCGACGCAGACCGGCAGGCCCATGGCGTTCTTGCCCAGGGCGCCGATCAGCTTGAGGCCGGTCGCGGTGATCAGCCCGGCGGCCACCGCACCCATGCCGCGCAGCGCGCCCTGGGCCACTGGCGTCTCGGCCACGCCGCCGTAGAGCACCGCCAGCAGCAGCACGATGACGCAGGGCAGTGTCAGCATGCCGGCCAAGGCAGCCAGCGCGCCGGGCAGGCCGAAGTAGCGCCCGCCTATCATCATCGAGAGGTTGACCACATTGGGGCCCGGCATGATCTGGGCCACGGCCCAGTCCTCGACGAACTGCTCGCGCGTCATCCAGCGCTTTCGGTCCACCAGCTCGCGCTGCACCACGGCCAGCACGCCGCCAAAGCCCTGCAGGGCCAGCACGGTGAAGGAAACGAACAGGTCGGTCTTGGAGCGCGGGCGGCGCAGCGCCGGTCCGGCGCCGTCGGATTGAGTGGGAATGGGTTCATCGCAGGCCATGCGCGGGATTATCCTTGGGTGCCGGCCCGCACCGTTGCATGGCTTCAACGGTCCCGGCGCCAAGGGTGGTTTGGGGTTGGATATATTTGGTTTCAATATTGGCGCTACGGTTACACTCGGCCAAGGCGACAACGGTTTTCACGCCGAAGAGGCGCGAACGCACGAACAGGGGTGCGCGAAACCGGTCAGCGGGTGTCAAACCCAGCCTGGAACAAGAAACAGGGGCCTATGTCGGAACGAGCGAGCAGCGATTCGTACGGATTGCCGGAGAATTGGGTGAGCGTGGCGGAAGCCATGGTGGACGCGTCCCCCGACGGTTTGCTGCTGGTCGACCAGGACGGCACCGTGCTCAGCGCCAACCGGGCCATGCACGAGCTCAGCGGCTATGCGCCGGACGAGCTGATCGGTCAGCCGGTGGAGCGGCTGCTTCCCGTCGAGGCGCGCCTGCCGCACCAGGAGCTGGTGCGCGACTACTTTTCCGAGCCGCAGGCCCGCCGCATGGGCCCGGTGCGCCAGTTCGAGCTGCTGCGCAAGGACCACAGCCTGGTCACGGTGGACATCGCCCTCGGCCAGGCCCAACTGATGGGGCGCGCCTGTGCCGTGGTGCTGGTGCGCGACATGACGGCCTACCGGCAACTGCAGGAGCAACTCGAGCACGAGGCCTCGCACGATGCGCTGACCGGGCTGGGCAACCGGCGCCTGTTCAGCCGGGTGCTGGCGCAGCGCTGCGCGTCGCTGGGGCGGGAACTGCATCCCATGGCCCTGCTGGTGCTCGACCTCGACGGTTTCAAACTGGTCAACGACAGCTTCGGCCACGTGGTCGGCGACGCCCTGCTGGTGGAGGTGGCGCGCTGCCTGCGCCGCACGCTGCGCGCCGACGACCAGCTCGCCCGCCTGGGCGGTGACGAATTCGCCGTGCTGCTGACCGATATCCACTCGCATGCGGATGCCGCGCGCGTGGCCGAGAAAATGCTGCTCGCCCTGTCGGCGGTACACCAGGTCGAGGGCTACGACGTGATGGTGGGGGCCAGCATAGGCATCGCCTTCTACCCCGACGACGCCAGGGACGCCGACAACCTGCTGCGCTACGCGGACTTCGCCGCCTACCAGGCCAAGGCTGCGGGCCGGGGCGGCTACGTCACCTATTCGAGCCAGGTCCACACCCAGGTCAGCGACAAGCTGCTGCTGCAGGGCAAGCTCAAGAAGGCGATGGAGCAGAACCTGCTGAGCCTGCATTACCAGCCGCAGGTCGATGTGCACACCGGCCAGGTCGTGGGTGTCGAGGCCCTGCTGCGCTGGGAGGACCCCGAGCTCGGCATGGTGGCGCCCGGCTACGTGATCGCCGTCGCCGAGTTGTCCGACCTGATCCTGCCGCTGGGCGAATGGATACTGGACACCGCCTGCCGCCAGATCGCGGCATGGGCGCGCTGCGGCCGGCCGGTGCGGGTGGCCATCAACCTGTCGGTGCATCAGCTGCGGCACAAGGATTTCCCGGACCGGGTCAGGCAGGTGCTGCAGCGCCATGGCGTGTCGGCCCAATGGCTGGAGTTCGAGATCACCGAGTCGCAGGCCATGCCCAACCACCGCTTCATCGAGCCGCAGCTGCACGCCCTGGCCGCCCTGGGCGCCTGCATCGTGCTGGACGGCTTCGGCACCGGCTACGCCTCGGTCGCCTACCTCAAGCAGCTGCCGCTGCACAAGCTCAAGATCCACCGGACCTTCGTCGAGAACCTGGTCACGGACGAGGTGTCGGCGATCCTGGTCAAGTTCATCCTGATGCTGGCCCAGGCCCTGCGGCTGGAACTGGTGGCCGGCGGCGTGGAGACCGACGCCCAGCTGAGCTTCCTGCGCGAGCACAAATGCGCCACCTGCCAGGGCTGGCTGTTCTCCAGCGCCGTGCCCGCGGCCCAGATCGACAGCATGCTGACCGAGGCTCACGCCTGGTAGCGGGGGCGACCTGGCCGGCGCCGCTATCATGTCCGCATGAGGCTTGTCACTTCGCTGCCGGGCGTGCTGCGCGAGCTGGGGCAGGGCGCCTGGCGCTGGCTGGGGGGGTGGTGGCGCATCGTCCGCTTCGCCGCCGAGGTCCTGGTGCTCGCGCTGTCTCCGAGCAGCTACCGGGCCGAGCACCGAGACGTGCTGGTGAGCCATCTCTACCTGGCGACCGCGCCCAGCCTGGCCTGGTTCAGCGTGTTGTCCGCCCTGGTCAGCCTGGTGCTGATCCGTATCGTGATCGTCACGGCGCAGAGCTACGACCTGTCGCATTACGCGCTGGAGATGGTGGTGCGCGTGCTGGTGCTGGAATTGCTGCCCTTGTTTGCCGCGCTGTTCGTCGCCTTGCGCTACAGCATCCCGCGCGGCTCCGAGCTCTACAAGCTGCGCACCCGCGGCGGATTTGACGCGCTGCGCGCCCGGGGCCAGGACCCGCTGCGCCAAGAGCTGGTGCCCAGCGTGGTGGCCGGCGTGTTCGCCGTGCTCGCGCTGGCCTCGGTGAGCGGCATGCTGGCGCTGGCACTGGCCTACCTCTCGGTCTACGGCTTCACGCCCTGGGGCTTCGCCGGCTACACGCGCACCGTGGGCCATGTGTTCAACGCCCCGGTGGCGCTGATCCTGGGCCTGAAGACCCTGTTCTTCGGCCTGGCGGTCTCGGTGATCCCGATCGCCACCTCGCAGCAGGACCTGCTGCGCTCGCGCACCAGCGTCGAGCTCCAGGGCCTGGTGCGCATGTTGTCGCTGGTGCTGCTGGTCGAGGTGGCCTCGCTGGTCGGCAACTATTATTGAGCCCCGATGAACCCGCCCGCCGAGTCCCCTTCGCCCATGCCGCCCGAGGCGCCGCCGCCGGTGCCGCACCTGGCGCTCAAGGCCACGCTGCTGCTGCTGTTCATGCTGCTGCTGCTGGCGGGCTCGACGCTGTACCTGCTGTACGCCCGCGGCGTGTTCGAGCGTACCCAGCGCCTGGTGCTGGTGGCCGACGACTCCGAAGGCGTGGTGGTCGGCATGGACATGAGCTTTTCCGGCTTCCCGATCGGCCGCGTGCGCCGCATCGAGCTGGCCGAGGACGGCAAGGCGCGCATCCTGATCGACGTGCCGCGCCAGGACGCGCGCTGGCTGCGCCAGTCCAGCGTGTTCACGCTGGAGCGCAGCCTGGTCGGCGGCACCCGCCTGCGCGCCTTCAGCGGCATGCTGCAGGACAAGCCGCTGGAGGACGGCGCGGAGCGCACCGTGCTGCGCGGCGACGCCTCGGAGGAGGTGCCGCGCCTGCTGGCCTCGGTGCGCGAGCTGGTGCAGAACCTGCAGGCCCTGACCGCGCCCGACGCGGCCCTGGCCGCCAGCCTGGGCCATCTGCAGTCCACGACGGCCCGCCTGGCCGGGCCGCAGGGCGCGCTGCAGGTACTGACCGGCAGCGAGGCCGAGGCGCGCAAGTTCATCGAGGCGCTGGACCGTGCCAACGCCTTGCTCACCCGTATGGACGGCCTGGCGGCCAAGGCCGATGCCCAGGTGTTCGGGCCCGAGGGCGCCATGAGGGATGCGCAGGCCACGCTGCGCCAGCTCAATGCCTTGCTGGCCGAGGCGCGCGGCAGCCTCAAGCGCTTCGACGCTCTGCTGCAGGAGGCCCAGGGGATTGCCGCCAACACGCGCGAGGCGACCACCGACCTCGGTGACTTGCGCGCCGATGTGGAGTCCAGCCTGCGCAAGCTGGAGCAATTGGTCAACGAGATCAACCGCAAATGGCCGTTTGCACGCGAGCGGGAGCTGAAGCTGCCATGAACAAGGCCTGCTGGATCCTGGTGCTGCTGCTGGCCGCCTGTGCCGGCGGCCCCCCACCGCCCGACTGGCATATGAGCGCGCATGCTGCGCTCGAGCGCGCGGTCGCCGCCTACCTGGAGGGGAACAACCGGGTGGCCGAGCGCGAGTTCGAGCGCGGCCGTGCCGAACTCGCGCGCACCGGCCGCATCGACCTGGTGGCGCGCGCCGAACTGATGCGCTGCGCGGCCCGGGTGGCCAGCCTGGTGCTCGAGCCCTGCACCGGCTTCGAGGCCCTGCGCGTCGATGCGGGCCCGGACGAGCGCGCCTACGCCGACTACCTGGCGGGTCGGGCCCTCACGGCCCAGGAGCTGGCACGCCTGCCCGCGCCGCAGCGCGCCGTGGCGGCCGGCGGCGCGGCACTGCCGCAAGCCGAACCGCTGGCCCGCCTGGTGGCGGCCGGCGTGCTGCTGCAGGCGGGACGGGCCAGTCCCGAGGTGCGGGGCCAGGCCGTGGAAACGGCCTCGACGCAAGGGTGGCGCCGCCCGCTGCTGGCCTGGCTGGGGGTGCAGCTGCGGCTGGCGGAACAGGGCGGCGATGCGGCCGAGGCCGAGCGCCTGCGCCGGCGCATGGCCCTGGTGCAGGGCCAGCGCTGATCGGTCGCTTAGGGCCTGTTCACACTATTTTTACGAGTGCGAATGAGGCTGAAAAAGCGCCAATCTAGGCGCGCGACGACGCCCAGGCTGGCCGCCTGGGCTAGGAGTGCAACGACGAGTGGCGCTTTTTCAGCCCCGTTCCCTTCGGGTTGCGGCCAAAAAGACCATGCGCCGCGTTGCGAAACATCGCCGGGGCCCGACCCCGGCTGCGTTTCGCGCCTTGCGCATGGCCTTTTTGATCCGCAACGCATCTCGCAAAAAATAGTGTGAACAGGCCCTAGGCGGCGACGCTGATCGCGGGCCGGCTCTGCAGGCCGCTGGCCTGGATCTCGCCGGCCAGCTGGCCACCTTCCTCGATCACCACGCGGCCGTAGCGGATCTTGCCGCTGACCTTGCCGGTGGCATAGATCACGAGCTTCTCGCGCACGGTCAGCTCGCCGTCGAAGGCGCCGTGGATCTCGGCGATGTCGATCTCGGCCGAGCCCTTGAAGGCCCCGTGCTCCGCGATCTGGATCACGCGCGAGTCCATGGTCGCCTCGACCAGGCCCTCGACCACCAGGGTGTCGCAGTCGGTGATCTCGACGCCCTTGAGCTTGATGTTGGGACCCACGGTGAGCTTGCTGCCGCTTTCCTTGGGCGGCGCGGTCGGCGTGGCCGGCGTGGACGGGCTGCTGGCCGCCGGAGCCGGTTTGGTGCTGGCGCCGGGCGCGCTGGTGGCCGCGCTGGAGGATGTCACCGTACCGGCGCCGGGGCTGCTCGGGTTGGGGTGTCGCGGATTGAAAACGTCGGTTTCCCGTTTGCCAAAAAACGGTGCTTGCAGGGCCATGCGATCTCCTTGTAAAGAAGTTGATCCTAGCCCTCGAATTGCTTACAAATGCCACCCATCACGCAAGATCGGTAAGCGAATTGCAGCAATTGTCAGCGTATGTGCCGGGCTTGCGGCGCACCGCAGGCTCAGAGGCTGTGAATGAATTCGGCGCGTCCGAGCGGGTCGTCCAAACGCGGCCAATCAAGGCGCAAAGCACAGCCATAGCTCGGGCTATGGCGAGCATTTGCAACGCAGAGTGGCCGTGTTTGGGCGGGCCGAGCGGGCGTGACGGATTTGTTCACAGCCTCTCAGAGGGTGTAGACGAAAACAACATCTCGCGCGTTATGCTCTGATCGAAGCATGCGGACACGAGGTGGCAGATGGTGAAGAAGGCGCGAGGCGAGCAGCCGGGACGTCCGGG